>NZ_JBVAYD010000014.1:0-66939 GCF_055413445.1 Lacticaseibacillus sp. 22
TTTAGGTACTTCTTCTGAATTAATCACAACATTCCTCGAATACTAGTTACTTGCAATCCAAGGTTAAGAAAGTTTAATCAAAGTAAATAAAAAGACACCACATAGGGGACTTGTCTGTTGAACAAACTAAACAATATCCAGAAAGAACGCATTCTTTTCCCAAGCTTCTACCGGATAAAAGTTTCGGTGGGTTACCTGTTCTTCAATATATGCGATATACGCAAAAACTAGCAAACAAATGCCACAGTATCGATATTGTTCACTGAATATCAAATTAAGTGTCGACATCTAGGGTAAATTCATTACTCGTCTCTACCTTACTGTATGGTGGCAACATTCGTGAGAAAAAAGGATAAGTGCGGCAGTGGTGACATCCAGTGGCTGGCTTCACTCAGTTTGGAGTTTAGGTTAAACACCGATTTTTTCTAATTTCTCTTCTATGACTAATACAATTAGCGACAGTATCCTAGTCCAACTCCCCGTTTGTCAATTTATTGATTAAGTCATGAACCTCCTGTTCACTCGTAGCCATTCGATAGTAAACACCTGACTCTTTAAGGTGATCAAAGTACTTTTTTTGGATAATACGGATCTCTTCATCACCCAAGCGCATATTTTCAGCTTTTGTTTCAATTACCAGATAGATTGGTTTAGCACCATGCTCAATCTTAAAGATAAAGTCAGGTGTCGTCGTTCCACTGTCAAAGCGAGGGATCTTGATGGCCTTCTTGGGTAATTTACCGAACACACTGATCTTCGGACCATATGAGCGTTGCAAAATCTTTAATTCTGGATCGGCACTATCATAACGAAGCGGTGGGCGATCATATAAATAAGTAGGATCAGAAGTTGAATTAGATTGATAAACGCCAAGTACACTAGCAGGCACTGAGTTAACAAACTCTTTCTTCTCAGCATTATAAATGGATGTAGATGCTGCAAAGTCTAGTGGTTCATAACTATAAGAGGTCTTAATTCTTTCGTTAAACTGATTGTTAAAGCTGCGAACAAGGTTTTCTAACGTCTTTTCATTAATATAGTTAGTGTTGTTTTGCAGGCGCCTGATAGACTTAATCATCAGGTTATTGAGAAGGTTAAGAGGCAAATCAGTCTGCTTAGCTAAGCCCTTGAGAAACTTACCATAATTCATCGTTAGATATTCATTATTATAATCTAACTGAGTTTCTTGAACTGAAGCAATGTTTTTATCAGTGACAACCTCTTGGTGCACCACTTGAGGACGTTGCAAAACAAAGATTTTATTGTCATTATCATTAAAGACATCGCGTGCAACAGCTTCGGCATCCCGATTAACTGAGGGATCAAACTTAACCATTTGTCGTTTAGCAAGTTGTAACCAGAGGTTCTTCAACTGTAACCAATTTTTCTTCCGCAATTTAACAGTTGTGCTATCTTTAGAATACTTATCTCGAACCTTGCCCTTAGCAATTTTCGTTTGTTGTTCTAATTCTGGGTAGAGGCGGCATAATGCATCATAGCCAGTCATGGCCTCACCATCGAGATTAACATCTTGTTTAAACTTATTAGAACGACTAATCACATTATGTCTATCTAAATCATCAAGCAGCTGATCCTCATCAAACTTAGGATCTGTTTTCTGTTTAGCTTTAACGATTAACTTGATCATGTCATCAGTCAACTCTTCTTTGTTCAACTTCACTGGGGAATCTTCATTGATTTCACCCACCAATTTCTGAGCGAAATCCCGTTCATCATAACCAATCAAGAAGGACAGTCGGCTCTGCCATTCATCCTGATTTAAGCGATGCCCCGTTTCATCTACCGGCAGCCGCAAGCCACGGCCAACTTCCTGAATCTTACTAATCTCAGAACCCGAAGTTCGTAATTTAGCAATCGTAAAAACATTTGGATTATCCCAACCTTCACGTAAGGTCCACTTAGAAAAGAGGAAACGCCGGGTTAACCAGTTACCGTCTTCGTCTTTAAAACTAAGTAGTTTTTCCTTGTTGCTTAAAATATCTTCAACTTCGGCCTGGATATCTGCGTTCGAGCTACCTCGGTCTTCACTAAAGTAACCAGCATAAACGTCTTGATGTTCTGATTGCAGGCTCTTTAGGGTGGCCTGCAAGAAAGAACGATATTCTTTTTCGCGATCATCAATGGCCAATTCGTATCGATCAATTAGTTTTGTGAGTTTTTTCTTTAGAATTTCCTCAAAGTGCTTTGCTAGCCAGCCTTTGCTGCTGTTTTCGCCACGGAAACTAGAAATACTATCAATAAAGAATAGGGAAAGGGTCTTAATCTTTGGCGTGTGACTTCCCGAATTCAAGCGCAAAAAGTTTTCCCTTTCAGCCTTAAAGTGACAATCGATTGCTTGGGAGAGTATTTCATCCTGGTAATTTTTTGCAAAAGTCCCAGGGATCAGTTTCATATCTTTTGATACGGCAAGACCATTGGAAAGTTCACGATCAGTTCCACCGACATAGGTGATATTGCCTTCAAAACCAGAGTCCACATCAGCCAAGCTTTCACCTACATTTAATAAGTAGTCCTTGCCATCTTTGAACAGAATTAATTCTTTAGCCTTAACTTGTTTAACCTTGTACAAGTTATTGGCTTGCTCTTTCGACATATCAGGATAATCAATATCGATTCCTTTAACCAAGCCTTGGTTAAAACTATCTACGGCATTGAGGTTAAATTGTGGCTCGCCTCGAAAATAATCGACTTTGGTGACTTTGTTTTTACCGCGACCGGTTGTGGTTTCTGGAAAGGTAGCACCGAAACGTACAATTAATTGCGGCTTCATATCTTCAATATCGTCATAAAACTTCTTGCCTCGTGGAAAGCGTTGTGGTTCATCAATGATCACTACTGGTCGAGTTGCAGCAATAGCCCTAATAGGAGATGTTTCACCTCCTAATAAAGTTTGGTCGTAGTCATCATTGTGCATGGACTTGGAATGCAACATCCCTTGGTTAACCAGCAATACTTCAATTTGGTTAGTATTTTGCCTGGTTGCTTCCACAAATTCAGATAGTTGAGCAGGGAAGTTGCGTCGCCCCGAACGTATAACAAAATCACCCGCGTTAATCACATTTAGCTGAACTCGGGTATTCTCATAAAATTCGCTGAAATGCTGTTTTGCGTAATCACTACTTATAAAACTACGTGTACCTTCCTTAATGCTGGGACTAGGCACAGCAATAACAAACTTAAACAATCCATACTTTTGGTGAAGGTCATACATCATTCTAGTGTAAACATAGGTTTTACCAGTTCCAGTCTCCATCTTAATGTCGATATTTGCTTTATCGTTATACCGATATTTAATCAAAGGATTGGCATAGATATAGTCAGCATTTGGATCATTGCTCGTGGTATCTAAGCCTGGGAAAGCCTTATTAATGGCCGTAAGAGCATCAGTTTGGTGTTGCAAAGTTTCTAGTTTAATCTTCATAACATTAGTACCTCTTGATTAAAGTGACTTTGTTGTCTAACTGCTTCAAACCAATCTCTAATTCGTGCAATGCGGCTAGTTTAAAGGAGTATCCAAAGATAACGACGCTTTGCACTTCTAAATGATGAGTACCAAGCTGATTCAGCAATTCTTTAGTCTGTTTTGCACCCCAGTTTTCCTCAATCAAATAAAGACGGTTATCATCAATAATATATGCTGTATAATTACCAAAATTTACGCCCTGAACACAGGCATCAAAGGGATAACCATCTTTTGCCAGCCAAGTCGTCAAAATAGTCTTTGTACCAGATGCATCTCCAGCCACACCTAAACTCTCACTTGAAAAGCTATCAACCATGTCAGTAAAAAGATTGAGGTTGTTTGGATCGAATCCACCTATTTCTTCTAGTGTCTGTTTAACAGGTTCAACGACCCGATAGTGTTTAAAACTACCATCAAAGTCTTCTGGCAAGGTCAGCTCGTTATCTTCCCTAATTTTCTTGGCAGCACGACGAATGCGCTCACGGGAAACTTCGTCAATAGATTTAAAGCCAGATTCATATGCTGCTTTGCCACCCTTGGTAGGGACCTCCTTACCATTTTTATTGATGTGGTAAGTCTTCTCAGGAAGTTGGGCCATGATGAACTTTCGGTGACCGCCGTCTTCGACATTTAATTGCATAACAGCTTCAGCGGTTGTTGAAGACCCTGCAAAAAAATCAAGTACAGTAGCGTCATCGTCATTTTGTAACTCTAAAAATCTCTTAATTAATTCCACCGGCTTGGGTGTCCCAAAAGGAGAAACACCATCAAACAAGGCTTTCAATAAAGAAGTGGCACTTCTAGTAGTTCCGGCTTCTCCATTCGCCCAAATATTTTCGGGAGTTCTTCCCTTTTGACTTGATAAATAAATTTTTCTGATGATTCCAGAATTATCAGGCTTAAAAACAACTTCTCCAGATTTGATTTTTTCATTAATTGTATCTTTAGACCATCTCCACCCATTTTTAGGTGGAAAAATGGTCTTTCCATTGGGAGCAGTAATATTATATCGTAATGTTGCCCTTAGGTTTGGGCTCCTAACATCTCCTGCTCTCCACGCTCCATTTGAGTCGTTGTCTGGATTTGAATAGTTTATATTATCCTTTGATGTTCTCTTTAAAAAGAACGGGTTCAATTTATTTATGTTCTTAGCATAAGCCAATGTATGGTTATACATTCTAGCAAAGAAAGGCTCATCGTTCTTACTTTGCTGCGTATGCTTCCAAATAACATCAGCCAGAAAATTAATTTCGCCGAATATGTCATCACATAACAACTTTAACTGTGCTTGCTCATTATCATCAATCGAAACATAAATTACTCCGCTATCAGATAACAAACCTTTAGCGAGTATTAACCTTGGGAGCATAAAGGTCAGCCAGGCTGAATGACTAGATTTACCCTGGATACTTTTCAACCGTTCCACCTGATCATCGTCAATATCAAACATTCTTTCCAATTGATCATCACTATATTCAAAAGAATCCGGGTAAACAAAGCCATCACTACCAGTATTATATGGTGGATCGATATATATGACGTCAATCTTATTCTGGTAATTGTTCTGCAAATGCCGCAGTACCTCAAGATTGTCGCCAGTAAAAAAAAGGTTTTTACTGTTCTTACCCTCATTTTTATTTTGCTGTTCATCGGGAACAATCACCGTCCTTGGCATTTCACCGGCCTGACGACGTGCATAGTTCTTACCAATAAAAACTAGCTGATACCCTTCACTGAGTTCATCAACATTCTTGTCTTTTAACTGTCCCACAAATTTTTCCAAATCAAAAGAGCCATCCTTCGTAAAAAACTCTGGCAGTTTATTCTTCAGTTCATTCATAAAGGCAGTATTAGGCTGTGCCTTTTCATTGTACTTTTCATTATCAGTTTGCATTAACTTTCTCCTATTTCGAATTAAGTCGTATGGCTTTACGGATTTTCAAAAGATTGCACACTATGGCTCTGTGAAACCCTCCTCAAAACATCAGTAGCAACATCCGCGCCTTTTTGCGCAAGCAAGTTCTTAAACTCTTGCCAATTAATAGAATCAATTATTATTGATGCTCCGTATTATTTTTTAGGATAATATTATGATTAATCCATCTTCTTTTCGTTAGTTATATATTGTGGTTTTCTTTCCTTCAATGTGATGTATCTTGTTATAGCCATTTTTGTTTAGTTATTATTAGGCGAAAAATCTACTGATTTAATAGAGGCTGCTGAAAAACTAAATCTCGTAAAAACGGGCCCTCCAAATACCTTGATAACAGATCGATTTGCGAGTGGTGTTCCCCACTGGACGGACGATTATTGGAGATAATTGGGATTTGGGATTATCAAATTTACGATTTGGGACTTTTCAGCAACCTCGGTTTAATAACTTCGATCTACACTTGCTGTATCAGTATTTAACGTGACTTCTATCGCATCCATTTTCTGGAATAATTAAATGAAATGCTAACCCACTCAAAGTACTATTCTAATTCATCGTATACTAAAGAAAAAAGGAAACGTAAAATTATACTGATCATGATTATCATATGAGCTTTTTATACTTAAAATCATCCTTAGCCACTGTTATATCAACACTTGTTGGTTATTCTCTCATACTTTCGAGTAATGTCACACTTTCAATATGCTGCGTCTGCGGAAACATATCCACCGGCTGAGTTTCTTTGGCTGTATAACCAAACGCTGCCAGCAACTGCAAGTCACGCGCTAGGGTAGCGGGATTACAGGAAATGTAGACGATCTTTGGCGGCTTCATATACCCCACCGCGTCAATAAAGGTTTTATCCAAGCCTTTGCGCGGCGGATCCACCATTAGGACATCGACAGGTAGATCCGCGTCCTTCCACTTCTGCATGACGTCCTCTGCTTTACCAACCTCAAACGTCACATTTTTGATGTGATTACGCGCCGCATTTGCCTCGGCATCATGCACTGCCGACTCAACGACTTCGACACCATAGACCTGTTTTGCGTGCCGCGCCATGGTTAAGGAAATCGTCCCAATGCCAGAATACGCATCAATCACGGTTTCTTTACCGGTTAACCCCGCTGCTTCAATGGCTTTCGTATAAAGCACCTCAGTTTGAATCGGATTAACCTGATAAAAACTGACTGGCGAAATCTGAAACTCACTACCTAATAGTTTGTCTAAAAGATAGTCGCGACCGTAAATTGTTTTTGACTTACGCCCGAGAATCACATTGGTACGTTTATCATTCAGGTTAACCACCACACTGGTGACTTCCGGAAGAGCCAACGTGATTTCTTTGACAATATCATTCAGATGCGGTACTTGCCATGTGCGCGCCACCAACACGATCATCATCTGGTGCGTTGCCCGCCCACGCCGCACCATGATATTACGAATCACGCCGCGGTTCGTACGTTCATCATAAGGCGGCACCCGGTATTTACGTAACAAGTCGCGAACCACAACGATTGCCTGATCGATTTTAGGATTCTGAATCAGAAAGTCCTCAATCGGCACTAAGTCATGGCTGTGTTTTTTATAAAAACCAGTCTGAAGTTCGCCACGAACCAACCGCACTGGCACTTGCGCTTTATTGCGATAACCTAGTGGATGCTTCATTCCGATTGTCGGCAACACTTTGATCGCCAAGTGGGCCTTTTTATAGAGTTCCTGGATCTGATGTTGTTTGAATTTTAATTGTGCTGGATAAGCCAAAATCGACAACGGGGCAATCCCGGTGCGAATGTAAGTACTATCAGCGCCGGCCACGCGATCGGGCGAGTCGGTCAGTCGCTTCACCACTTTGGCAAAACCGTATTGCTTCTGGGTCTTAAGCACATGTACCTGCATCTTTTCGCCAGGTAGCGCATCTTCGATAAATAGCGGAAAACCCGCGACTTTCGCAACGCCCATGCCTTCATAAGTGAGATCCTCAATCGTAACTTCCAGATCCTGATTCTTGGTAACAGCTGGTTGGGCCAAATTAGTCATCCTTTTCATCTTGTGCGCCGATTTGACCATCGCCATCAATGTCGCGGTGGGAGATCGATTCGACTTCTGCCATGTAGTCTCTTTGCTTCTGGGCATCCGTCCCTAAATTCTTGGTTGGGATCTCGTCTACATTAGCATACATCGCGATATGTTGCTTTAAATTAACAAAAGTCATCGGTGCATCGCCGCCATATTCGCCATCCAGGTTGATCTTAAGCGTGTCTTGGCCGCTGGTTTTGACTTTCAACTTTTTGGTCTTGGTATAGACAATATTGGGATCGTCAACATGGCGTCCACCGTTGAAGACAAGCGCCATCAATTTCAACAAATTGGCCATGTTGGCAGTCTTGACAATAATCAGCGAGAACTTACCGTCACCCAACTCGGCATCCGGCACAATTTGTTCAAACCCACCCACCGAATTGGTCAAACCAAGAAAGAACATGCTGGCTGGCCCGTCATAGACACCACCATCATATTCAAGCTTCATCGGCATCGTCCGGACCGCTGGTAACATTTCGGCGCCCTTAATGACATAAGCAAAATACCCAAAAATGGACTTGACTTCGGATGGGACCGAATAAGTCAATTCGCTTAACAAACCACCTGCTGCGATGTTCATAAAATAATGATGGTTCGCCTGCCCGATGTCCATCGCCAAAGTTTGCCCTTTTAAAATAACCCGTGCCGCTTCAACCGGATCATCACGGGAAATCCGCAGTGCCCGCGCATAATCATTCGTTGTACCGGCAGGGATGATCGCCATTTTAGGCCGTTTTTTGGCTGGCGCAATCCCATTGACAACTTCATTGATCGTCCCATCGCCGCCTGCTGCCACAATGAGCTCAAAGCCGGCTTCGGTTGCCCGCTTTGCTTCTTCACGCGCGGAAAAAGGCTTTGGCGTTGTTTGAAAGGTCGAACTTTCATAGCCTGCCTGTTCCATGATGTTTAAAATGTCAGGAACGAAACGTTTTAATCCTTCGTTCCCGGATGTCGGGTTGTAAATCAAGCGCGCCCGTTTTCTCATGACTCTCTGCTCCTTCAATGCACAAGCCAATTCCAAATCCAACTGACTTGCGGGTTCTTTTCACGTGGTCTAAGGTCATCACATTCTAAGCATGCTTAACCTGACCAATACCCGAAAAACGGCGGCCCAATGGTGTACCACGGACCGCCGTCAATCGGTTGCAATCGTATGTGGTCAATGAATACCGTACCACAATTTTCAATAAATGCCTTTAACGCTTTTTGATTTCTGTCATCAAAATCTGATTGACAACTTTAGGGTTCGCCTGACCATGGGTTTGCTTCATGATCTGCCCGACCAGGAAGCCAATTGCACGATCTTTCCCGGCTTTAAAGTCATCGATACTTTGCTGATTGTTGTCCAATACCGTGGTAATGATCGGGGTCAACTTAGCCGGATCGGAAAGCTGGATCAGCCCTTTTTCGTGAACCCACTGATCCGGATCGGTGTCATGCTGAATGATTTCCTTGAAGACCTTCTTAGCCATTTTACTGGAAATCGTGCCATCGCCAATGAGTTTGATCATGCCGGCTAAGTGTTCCGGTGTCAGCGCAACGTCACCAAGCTCCGTGTGTTTGGCATTGAGGTAACCGGAAACTTCACCCATTAACCAGTTAGACGCTTGCTTGGCGTCCGCACCTTGGGCAACGGTGGCCTCGAAGAAGTCAGACATTTCCTTGGTTTGCGTCAAGACGCCAGCATCATAGGCCGGAATGCCCCAGTCCTTAATGTAGTGCTCACGCCGTTCTGCCGGTGGCTGTGGCAACGTTGCCTGCACTTCATCAATCCACTGCTGGGAAACCGTAACTGGCGGTAAATCCGGTTCCGGGAAATAGCGATAGTCATCGGCGCCTTCTTTAACCCGCATCAAAATGGTCTCTTTAGTATCCGGATCCCAACGCCGCGTTTCCTGACGTACTTCACCGCCGCTAAGTAAAACTGCTTGCTGGCGCTTTTCTTCATATGCCAAACCATCACGAACATGGACAAAGGAGTTTAAATTTTTAATTTCGGTTTTCGTTCCAAAATGCTTTTGTCCGATTGGGCGAACGGATAGGTTGGTGTCGACCCGCATGGAGCCTTCTTCCATCTTGACATCAGAAGCGCCGGTAAACTGCACGATTTGGCGCAGGGTTTCAAGGTAGGCGTATGCTTCTTCCGGGCTTGTGATATCCGGCTTGGAGACGATTTCAACCAACGGCGTGCCTTGCCGGTTTAAGTCGACATAAGAGTAACCATCGTCTTCATGTTGGTTCTTGCCGGCATCTTCTTCAACGTGTAGTTCCGCGATGCCGACCTTTTTCTTCTTACCGCCGACTTCAATTTCAACCCAACCGTTAGTGCCAAGTGGTTTTTCACTTTGCGTAATTTGGTAAGCTTTGGGGTTATCCGGATAGAAGTAGTTTTTACGGTCAAAATGCGTCTGCCGAGTGATATCTGCATGCAACGCTAAGGCCAACATGATGCCAAGTTGGTATGCACCGCGGTTGATGCTTGGCAAAACGCCCGGAAAGCCCCAGTCAATGACATTGGTCTCGGTATTCGGCTCTTGCCCGTAAGTGACTGGCGCTGGTGAGAACATTTTGGATTTGGTTTTTAATTCAACGTGGACTTCAAGCCCGATTGTCGTTTCAAAATTCATCTTACTTGCCTCCCGGGATCTGTGCTAAGTAGTCGTTTTGCGCTTCAAAAGCTGCGGCAACTTGGAAGATCGTACTTTCATCGAAATGTTTGCCAATCAGTTGCAAGCCCACAGGCAAACCATCAACAAATCCAGCCGGAACAGAGGCAGCCGGTAAGCCAGCTAAGTTGACCGGGATCGTCAAAATATCATTCATGTACATGGTAACCGGATCGGTTACTTTTTCCCCAATCTTGAAGGCAACAGTTGGCGTGGTCGGTCCAATGATTAAATCATAATCCTCGAAGACAGCTTCAAAATCCCGAGTGATTAACGTGCGGACCTGACCGGCTTTTTTGAAGTACGCGTCATAAAAACCAGCGGACAAGCTGAAGGTTCCTAACATGATCCGCCGCTTTACTTCGGGTCCAAAGCCTTCGGAACGGGAACGAACATAGACATCTTCAATGTTGTGGACATCTTTGGCGCGGAAGCCGTAACGAATCCCGTCAAAACGTTGTAAGTTGGAACTGGCTTCGGAACTGGCGATGATGTAATAAGACGGTACGGCATATTGGGTGTGTGGCAAGGAAACTTCTGACACGGTTGCGCCTAAAGCTTCAAGTTGCTTAGCTGCAGCTTTGATTTTAGCTGCCACTTCAGGGTCAACCCCTTCACCTAGATATTCTTTAGGCAACGCAATCTTCATGCCTTTGATCGATTGTCCGATTTTGGCCGTGAAGTCTGGTACCGGCGTATCGGCAGTGGTGCTGTCGCGTTCATCATGTCCGGCAATCACATTCAGAATCTGAGCGGCATCTTTAACCCCGCGCGTCAAAGTTCCAATCTGATCCAGACTGGAACTAAACGCGATGAGCCCCCACCGGGAAACCCGACCATACGTTGGTTTAAAGCCGACAATGCCGTTGAAAGCAGCAGGCTGGCGAATCGAACCGCCCGTGTCACTACCCAAAGCGGCAATCACTTCACCGGCCGCCACAGCCGCTGCTGATCCACCTGAAGAGCCACCGGGAACGCGGCTGTGATCCCAAGCATTTTTAGTCGTTTTGAAAGCAGAGTTTTCAGTTGAAGACCCCATCGCAAATTCATCCAGATTGGTTTTACCCACATTAATCGCACCGGCAGCGGCCAGCTTCTGCATCACCGTTGCATCATAAATGGGATTAAAGTTTTCCAGAATTTTCGAAGCGGCGGTTGTCACAACGCCTTTAGTCACGATGTTATCTTTAATCGCGATCGGCACCCCGGATAACGGCTGATCATCGGCAATACCGGCTTCGTCAATTACGGCTGCCTGCTTCTTGGCACCGTCCGCATTTATGGCAAGGAAAGCGGCCACTTCCGGATCGATTTTATCGATACCGGCCAGCGTCTCATCAACCAACTGGCGACTGGTCAGCTTGCCAGAACGTAACTGTTCATGAAGTTGATCAAGATTCGTTTTAAAATAATCCACGCCCTAGTCCTCCTCCTTGTCAATAATCGCCGGCACTTGAATATAGGTTCCTTTTTTAGTCGGAACGTTCTTAAGCAATTCGGCGACTGGTTCGCTCGGCTTAGCAACATCCGGACGCATCACGTTCTCAAGATGAATGCTTTGGGTGGTGACTGGTACATCCTTGGTTGAAACACTTTCCAATTGTTCAACCATATCCAAAATTTCAGAAAGCTGACCGGTATACTTCTCCAAATCGGCTTCGGAAAATTGCAGCTTAGCCAGACTGGCCACGTGTGCCACACTGTCTTTTGAAATCATGCTATCCCCGCTTTCATTTTCATTATCATTCGTAGTTTACCATAGTTTCCTTTAATAACTTCCAAATACATGCGTATAAAAGCCTTTGTCCCCAGAACTTCGCGAGACAAATGCCTGGATGCCTTGGGTACTTTGAATGGTAATTTCAATTGGCACACCGGATGGCAAATACTTATTGGCGGCAGTTGAAATGTACTGCGTGAAACTTTGGATTTCCGTCAAGCCATAGAACTGAGTGTTAACGGTAATCTTCATGCCGCTTAAATTGCCATCTTCATACTGCGCCTGAGCCGTGATCCCTGCTAAAGTCGGGAAGAAGCCTTTTACCTGATTTGTAAAACTCGAAAAGTCATTGGCAACCGTACTGTTAATCGCTTTATGGTCACTGACAACCGGCAGAATTTCATTTTGCTGATTAAGTTTCTTCCAGGAACCGAGATCCGTTCCACTCTTGCTGGTCGCGTGTTCGACATAAACGCCGCCAACCAGACTATCTTGTTCGGCGTTTTTGTAAATACCTACCAAAATCGGTACATCACTCGGCACCTTTTCCATTTTGCGTAGTCGCGCGACAACTTTTGCTGCCATGGCCTCACCTTGTTTCTTCAGCGTTGCTTCGGAAATTTCGGTTTGATATTGCGCACCATATTCGGTCTTGGTGTAGTAATCGACCTGATTCATGCCAAGCGCAATCGCAATCCCGCCTAGTTTCATGCTGTTGCCGTCTTGCACCATGAAGTCCTGTTCCAGAATCTGCTGTAGATACATCGGATTACGGGTATCAGGATCTTTCTTCCCGTTATCAACCGGATTTAAGCCATCGGGATTGCTCTTTGACTCCCGCTTAAGCCAACTTCTTGCTGTTGCCGTGCTCAATAACTGCCCTTCTTCAAACGAATATTTATCCGTTGAAAATTGGGCTTTGGCCAAACTCTCCAAGCCACTTTCCATACTCTTGATGTTAAAAGTATTTTCGCCTTGATCGTTTTGTTGCAGCATCAAACCACGTGCACTGCTGGTCTGATAGCGGCCATTCTTGATCACGCCTTGGTACATACTATTATCAACCGTTCCAGTCGTTTGGTAGCTGCCGGTTTTGGTTCCACCGGTGCTACTGCTGCCGCTGTCAAGATTTAGCTTGCCGCACGCCGCCAACAGCACAATGGCGCCTGTCAGTAAGGTTAACGTAAAAAATTTCTTCATTGATGAAGTTCCTCAATTCTTCAAGTTCGTCAACAACGCTGTCTCATCCATAATTGGAACATTCAAATCCTGTGCTTTGGTCAGTTTGCTACCAGCTGCATCCCCGGCAATGACGAGATCGGTTTTCTTCGACACTGAACCAGTCACTTTTGCACCCAACTGCTCTAAGCGTTTTGTCAATTCCGGACGGGAGAACTCGGCAAACTTGCCGGTGATCACCACGGTCTTGCCAGAAACAAAACTATCGCTTACTGCCGGACGGGTTGGACCGGTATAACGCAGGTTGACACCGGCAGAGCGCAATTGTTCAACCAATTTCTTCACCGTATCCGTTTTAAAATAGGTGACAACCGCTTCAGCAATGGTTGGCCCGATATTCGGAATTGCCGCAACTTGGTCTTGGTCGGCTGCCATGAGCTCATCCAAACTGCCAAAATGCTCGGCCAGAATACGTGCCGCTTTGCCACCGACATGGCGAATGCCCAACCCAAAGATTAGGCGTTCGACAGAATTTTGCCGACTATTATTAATCGCATTTAACAAATTATTAATTGATTTTTCTTTGAACTTATCCAACTTTTCCAAGTCAGTGGCCGTGAGTCGATAAAGATCGGCGACATCCGTCACGAGCTTCTTAGCCTGGAGTTGAGCAATGATTTTCGGACCTAATCCATCAATATTCATTGCATTACGCGAGGCAAAATGGGTCAACTGTTCTTGTACTTGCGCCGGGCACATCGGATTGATGCAGCGTAACGCCACTTCATCATCAAGGTGAACCAGTTTTTGGCCGCATGATGGGCATTTTTCCGGAATCGGCGCTGGTGGGGTATTGGCTGGCCGTTTTTTAACCAGGACGCGTGAAACTTCCGGGATAATATCGCCGGCTTTATGCAACATGACAGTGTCGCCGATGCGGATATCCTTATCCCGAATCATGTCGGCATTGTGCAACGTTGCCCGTGCGACTGTTGTCCCAGCCAACTGAACCGGATCCATCACCGCAGTCGGCGTCACAACCCCAGTTCGACCCACTGTCCACACGATATCGTGAATCACCGTTTTGGCTTCTTCCGGGGGAAACTTATAGGCAATTTCCCACCGCGGTACTTTGACGGTGTTTCCGAGTTGGGCCTGCAAAGCCAAGTCATTGACCTTTAGCACAATCCCATCAATTCCATACGGCAAAGCATCCCGATCGCTGGTGTATTTCGTGATATAGGCATCAATCGCTTGCATATCGCTAGCCACTTCGGAACTTGGATTGGTTGTGAACCCAAGATCCTGCATAAATGCGATCGCCTCATGCTGGGTTTTGACATTAAACCGATCGGCGTCAATTAACGTATAAATAAACGTGTCCAATTCCCGTCCGGCAGTGATTTTAGGATTGAGCTGTCGTAGCGAGCCGGCCGCAGCATTACGCGGGTTGGCAAATGGCGTGTCCCCATCTGCCTCCTTGCGTGCGTTTAATTTGGCAAACGCAGCTTTAGGCATATAGCACTCACCGCGCACTTCAAGCGATAGTGGCCGCTTCAAGGTCTTAGGCACCGAAGCAATGGTTAAAACATTCTTTGTCACATCTTCGCCGACATTACCGTCACCACGAGTGGAGCCTTGCACTAAGCGGCCATTTTCATAAATAAGCGACAAAGCAAGGCCGTCAATCTTCAATTCAACATTGTAATCAACCGCATGCCCCACATTAGCCTGCATCCGCGCATCCCATTCGCTAAGTTCTTCAAATGAAAAGACATCGCCCATTGACAGCATGGGAATCGGGTGCTGAACTTTGGCAAAATCCGAATTAATGACATCGCCAACTTGCTGCGTCGGTGAATCAGGCGTCACCAGTTTTGGAAAAGCGGCTTCTAACGCTTGCAAGTCACGATAATGATCATCATAAACATTATCTGTGACCGTTGGAGCGTCTTTGGTGTAATACTCCAAGCGCCATTGATTTAACTGTTTTCGAAGCTTGGCAATCTCGGCTTCGGCTTCTTCAAGTGTAAATTGAGCAGCTGGTTTACTTAACACGGCGAACCTCCTTATTCACTACGCGGTTAACAACCTTTCATGCATCATTAGGCTTCAACTTTTTTAATCGGGGCAAACGCAGCTAATAACCGTTTAATTCCCATCGCTTTAAAGGCTATATCTAGTTCCTGATCGTCACCGGTGCCGGTTACTTTGACCACGGTACCGATTCCCCATTTACGGTGTTCGACTTTATCGCCGGCTTCCCAGCTTGTCTTGCCGGCACCAGTGGTTGGAGCCGGTTTAACGGTTACCGGCGTCCCAGTGGTTTCAGGATGACGGCTATAAGGCGAACTAAAGGCGCGATCGGTGCGGTTGATGAACGGTATATCACTTTTCGGCTGGGCAGCACCGGAAATATCAAGCAATTCAGGATCAATTTCTTCAATAAAACGGCTCGCCGGATTATTTTGACGCTGGCCATACAACATCCGGGCATAGGCATTGGTCAAATATAACTTTTGTTTTGCTCGGGTGATCCCGACGTAAGCCAACCGCCGCTCTTCCTCAAGCTCGCCTTCATCCATAGCGGCGCGACTCAACGGGAAAAGTCCTTCTTCCATGCCCACCAGAAAGACCACTGGAAATTCCAGCCCTTTAGCCGCATGTAACGTCATCAACGTCACTTCCTGGGCATCTTCTTCAACTTCATCTTGATCAGACAACAGCGCCAATTCAGCTAAAAAGTCGACAAAAATATCACTGTCTTCATTTTCCGGCTGGTAGCGCGCATCAAATCCTTGGGTCACTGACAAAAGTTCTTCAAGGTTTTCCACTCGCGTTTCGGCTTCCAAGGTGTTGGCGGCACGTAACGTCCCTAAATAACCGCTATCATCCAGAATTGCCTGCATCATTTCCGTAACGTTCAAATCTTTCCGCCGCTGACCAAGTCGTTGAATCATTTTACCGAATTTGGCTAGATTGCCGCGGGCTTTGCCTGAAATCGGACTAAGCTCAGCATTTGCCGCTGCTTCCAAGAGTGACCAATCATGCTGATTAGCAAAGGCTTCCAGTTTAGCAACACTTGTATTGCCAATCCCGCGCTTAGGTTCATTAACGATCCGGTTAAAGCTCATATCATCAGCTGGATTGACGACCAACCGGAAATAAGCCAAGGCATCGCGAATTTCCTTACGATCATAGAATTTATGTCCGCCCACCATTTTATAAGGAATGTTGGACTTCACGAACGCTTCTTCAATCGCACGGGATTGGGCGTTTGTCCGATATAAAATCGCAAAATCCCCGTACTTGCGGTGATGTTCTGCCATTTCCGCTTCAATGCGGCGAATCACAAAAATGGCTTCATCGGTTTCGCTTTGAGCCCGATAATAAGTGATTTTGTCGCCGGTGGCATTTTCCGTCCATAGCGTTTTAGCCTGCCGATTCAAGTTGTTTTTAATCACATCATTGGCAGCACTCAGGATTGTCTTGGTTGAGCGATAATTCTGCTCAAGCAAAATGACTTGGGCTTTAGGGTAGTCCTTTTTAAAGTCCAGAATGTTTTGCATATTAGCGCCACGCCAACCGTAAATACTCTGATCGGCATCCCCGACCACGCACAGATTGTGATAACCTTCCGCCAGCATATGCACGAGGCGATATTGGGCTTCGTTCGTATCCTGATACTCATCAACGTGAATATACCGGAATTTACGCTGATAAAAGCCAAGCGTTTCGGGATCCTTTTCAAATAACACAATGGTCTGCATGATGAGATCATCAAAGTCCAATGCTTGATCACTGCGCAGGCGTTTTTGATATTCCGCATAAACTTGGGCCACAGTTTTGGTAAATGGGCTGTTGGCCTGCTCGTCTGAATAAGTTTGCGGGTCGATTAGTTCGTTTTTGGCACCCGAAATCGCGCCAAGAATCGACTTGGGATCATAACGTTTGGGATCCAGATTGAAGTCGGCCAAAATGTGCTTAACCAAAGTGAGTTGTTCGGCTGGATCAGCAATCATAAACGCCCGATTGTAACCGAGTTTGTCAATGTCGCGCCGCAAAATACGAACACACAATGCGTGGAACGTTGAAACCCAAATATCGCGGGCAATCTCAGGATCGACCAGTTTACCTACCCGTTCCCGCATTTCCCGCGCAGCCTTGTTCGTAAACGTAATGGCAAGAATGTTCCATGGATTAACGTTTTTTTCTTCAACTAAATAAGCAATTCGGTGGGTCAAAACCCGCGTCTTGCCAGAACCGGCCCCTGCCATAATCAAAACCGGTCCTTCAGTGGCTAACACCGCCTCTGCCTGCTTATCATTCATACCCTTTAATGCGGCATCCATTACCATTTAACGAATCGTCCTTTCAGAAAAGCCAAGTGAAAAATTCCTTGACCTATTGTACCAAACTTTGGCGTTAAGCGTGAGACAGACAATCACGATAACGCGTTCTCCGGCGCAAGGGCTTGCGTGTAAGTAGGGCTTTTGGTCGCAATGGCCACGCCCAAGGCCACTAGTTCTCCTTTACGCCCATAACGCGCTCCCCGGCGCAGGAGTCTGCGTGTAAGGACCTTGGGCGCAATGACCAAGACCGGGTCATCACGCCCAAGGCCACTAGTTCTCCTTTATGCCCATAACGCGCTCCCCGGCGCAGGAGTCTGCGTGTAAGGACCTTGGGCGCAATGACCAAGACCGGGTCATCACGCCCAAGGCCACTTACACTCCGACTCCTAACCGCGCCGGCTCGCGCTCACTATAGCGCATATTCATTGCGTTGCCCGATGACTCTGATACACTTAAGTAAAGAAGTTGGAGGATGCAACGATTATGGAAATGAGAAATGGACGAAATTCTTTTTTCGATGGCGGCTTATTGGCCTATATTGGCTGGGCGATTCTCGGTGCGGTGATTACGATCGCCACACTGGGCATCTGCTATCCTTGGGCGTTGACTATGTTATATGGCTGGAAGATCAACCATACCGTGATTGAAGGCCATCGGATGCATTTTTACGGTTCCGCTGTCGGTTTATTTGGCAATTGGATTAAGTGGCTGCTGCTATCGATCATCACGCTTGGCATTTACAGTTTCTGGGTCTTTATCAAGCTAGAAGATTGGAAAGCGCGCAATACCCGATTTGTTAGCTAAAGACTATTTATAACCAGCATGTCATCAGTCGATTCAAGAAAGGTATTGGGATGAAAAAGATTTGGTTGGGATTGGGTGTTTTACTATTGTTAGTAGCGGCCGGCTGTGGGGTTTCGCGGCAAGCTGCTAAATCAACAAGCCACCCCTCTGCATCGGCTCGCAGTCGTCAGGCCAGCGCCGCTTCAACGCCGCCGCGCCCGACTCGATTAGCACGATTGAAGGCCAAAAGCAAAGCACAACTGGTTTATGCTCCTTTTGGCGACAGTCTTTCCGTTGGCCTTTTTGCCGATAAAAAAGCCACTCGTTTTACGTCGCTTTTTGCCCGGCAGCTGGCCCGATTAA
This sequence comes from Lacticaseibacillus sp. 22, assembly GCF_055413445.1. Lineage (NCBI taxonomy): Bacteria > Bacillati > Bacillota > Bacilli > Lactobacillales > Lactobacillaceae > Lacticaseibacillus > Lacticaseibacillus sp. 22. The sequence goes on from NZ_JBVAYD010000014.1 coordinate 18,563, forward strand.
CCGGAAAAACCGTCACCGAAGCCGGCATTGCGGAAGTGGGAAAAACGGCTACTAACTTGGGCGTCCCCGCTTTACCGCAACTCGTTGCCCAGCATCCGGATGTGATCACTATTGAGTTTGGCACCAATGACGCTGTCGGTGGCGCAACCTCAACTGCGCTCGCTGCCTATCAACAAGCACTGACAACCATTGTCACCACGTTGCAAAAAGAAACCTCGGCACAACTGATCCTCATGACAACCTGGTCACCAAATCAAGGGCCCTACGTTAATGCCGACTTGAAATTCGATGCCGTTGTTAAAGCAGTGGGCCAAACCTACCAGGTACCGGTCGTTGACTTGGCAACCATCTGGCAAGGTCATGATGATGTCACCGGACCGGCTGGCACTGTCATTCCGGATTTCACTGCCAATGGCCCCCGGGATACGTTCCACCCTAATCAACGCGGCCATGATCAAATTGCTGCTCAACTCATTAAAACTTTGGAGGAATGATACATGCAAACACCGTTAAAATTCTGTCCTAACTGTGGGCAACCGATTAAACCGAACGATGACTTTTGCCCAAACTGCGGCTTTGATTTACGGTCAGCCCGCCTGCAAGCGCAGCAAACAAGCGAAAACGAAGCGTCCACGCCGCAACCGCCAACGACCCCTGCATCAACAACTGCAGCAGCCCCAGCGCCAACCCGACATACGCCGCACTCACATCGGCGCTGGCCATGGATTGTCGGCATTGTCGTCATCTTAATAGCCGGTTGTGCCTATTTAGCCGGCGCCGCCTATTATAGTCAAGACCGGCAAGTTGCCGAGCTTGCCGAAGAAATGACAAGCGGCGATGCTGATGATATGGCAGAAGTTGCCGTTGCCAGCGATGGAACGCCTTTGCATGAAGATGACCTCAAACCACTGGCCCAACTCATTGAGGATCGCCATTATCGCAGCCTTTTAAATACCTTGATTCGGGCTAAGTCCACTAGCGGTATGGTTCAGGTAGTCAAACAAGGTCAGGAAATGTTGTTTTTCCCGAAGTATAAAGTCAAGCTTGGAACCACCGCGGTAACCGTGAAGACTAACCTTAAAAACGCAGCGTTAACGCTGAATCAAACGCCGGTGCAAGCTGCCAATCATAATGGTCAATACACGATCGCCAATCAACTTCCGGGACGCTATACCCTTAAGCTTAGCGGTACGCATGACGGTGCAACTAAAGATTTCACCCGCGACGTGATCGTTCCCCTGAAAGGCCAAGCCGCTGCACTCACTTTAGACGCAGCAGCTGCCTCGTCCAACACCGCCTCTTCATCGTCACAGGCTTCACAAACAAGTCGTGACACTGATGACGACGATGATGATGACTATGACGACAATGGCGTGACCAAAACCAACCGCACCTACCCATCTGACACCTCAAAACGCAACGATAATCACTCAATCAGCGGTATTGTTGGCCGATGGGAATCCGGCGATCGGGCAACGTTCAATTTCAATAGCGATGGCACATACACAGCAACTAACAACAACACCCCAAGCAACGGTACTTGGGAGGTCGTTTACCGCGATGATAATATTTTAAACATCAAATTCACGAAACCAGATGGCACCAGCGTGGTTGAACCATTTGCACTCGATGATGGCGACTTAATCGAAACCAACCTCAAGATCAAATGGGAGCGTGATTGATTCACCGTTTCGATCATGCTGAACGACGGTGTTGCCTGCAGCTTAACTTGGCTATTAAGTTCATGGTGCTATACTAATGGCAGAAGTTAACATTCAATAGCAGGAGGCGAAGTATGATGTTATCGGAAAAATGGCGGCCTTTAATCGTTACTTTGAGTGTTATCGCAGCAATCTTTACCGCCTTATTCGTTTTAGCATTCGTTACCCACGGCTGGACAGCCATTGCCCCTGATACCATGATGCACGGTTTTACATCTTGGGCTTCATCCTGGCATATGGGTGGCTGCATGCGTTAGTCAGTTAATAGTTTCAACCAATAAACTTTTGATCCACGGTGTCTTTTTCCAGGCAGCGTGGATTTTTTATTTGTGCATTGTCAACGTAAGCAGAAAATAACTTGCCTTTGCAAACATACGTTCGTATAATAGCTACAGAGGTGATTGATATGCGCTATGACTATTCGCATGAACCGCATCGCGTCATTTTTTTGATCGACAACAAGTCCTTCTATGCATCGGTTGAAAGCATCGAGCGTGGACTTGATCCACTCAAAACCGTTCTCGTGGTGATGTCCGAACAGGAAAATACGAACGGCGGTTTAATTTTAGCCACGTCGCCAATGGCCAAAAAAATGTATGGTCTCAAGAGTAACGTCAGCCGGCAACGCGATTTACCTAATGAACCACATTTAATTGTCGTGCCTCCGCGTATGAACCTTTACATTAAGAAGAATCTGGCTATCAATGACATTTTTCGTCAGTTCGTTGCCGATGAAGATTTATGGCCATACTCGATTGACGAATCCATTCTCGATTTAACCCATACTTGGCGACTTTTTGGCAAGACACCACGCGCCGTTGCCAAGTTAATTCAGGCAACGGTTCACCAACAGCTCGGTTTACGCACCACTGTCGGTATGGGTGAGAATCCAGTCCAGGCCAAGATAGCACTGGATGTATACGCCAAGTACAATTCCGATTTACTCGGCGAAATTACATATGCAACCGTGCCTGAAACTATCTGGCGAATCAAGAATATGACGGATGTCTGGAGCATCGGTCACCGTACCGCCGCACATCTAGCACGAATGGGCATCACAAGTATGTATGAACTTGCTCACGCCAATCCGTACGCCTTAAAACAAGAGCTGGGCATTCTTGGCACGCAGCTTTTTGCGACCGCATGGGGCATTGATCGCACCAAGATTAGTCAGCGGATCGTCACGCGCCAGCCAAGTATCGGTAATTCTCAAGTGCTGCCACGCGATTATCGTAATCAGTTCGAAATCGAAATTGTGATTAAGGAAATCGGCGAACAAGTGGCCGCCCGCTTGCGTCATCACCGCAAACGGGCCGGTGAAATCACACTTGGAATTGGCTTTTCATACGCTGAGAGCCAAGCAGACGGTCGCACTGGGTTTTCACAAGCTAAACGAATGCTGCCAACAAATCGCGACTCAGATATCGTGACGACTTTACGCGAAATTTTTCGCGATAACTGGCATGGCGAAGTCGTTCGTAATGTGGCAGTCTACACCTCCCGCTTGGCCCCGGACACCGGCGAACAACTCAATTTTTTTGAACCGATCGATCAGCAAATCAAGGCAACAAACTTGGAACGAACGCTTGATGCGATCCGCAATCGATTCGGCTTTAAAGCACTCGTCTACGCCAAAAGCGCCATGCACGGCGGTACCGCCATTCAGCGCGCATCACTTGTAGGAGGCCATAATGGTGGCAATAGCTATGACTAACGATCTCAAGATTATCATGGAACGATTGACCCCGTTATTTAAACGGCGCCGGAAGACACGGTACTGGATTTCACTTGTCAACCAGACCTACACGCCGGCATTTAACTTCTTTTTTAACATCCAACCAAAAGATCAACGCCTGCGTTCCATCCCCTTGCACAGCCTGCACAACTATGATTTGGCGCAATTAGAGCTTTTTATCGGCTTACTGCGGCAACAGACCCGCCTAACCATTGAATTCATCGGTTTCGAGGAACTGCGCTGGCCGCGAACCAATCGGCTCATTCAACGACGCCCACGTGCAGACGAAACGTGGCCCAATTAAGCGATCCGACACTTTTTATCATGCCGATTGGTAACGGTACCAAGGTTTAGTGCTTCGTTTTACTGGACCCATTAGCTGAAAAAAGACCTTAGCGCAACTGAAATTGTTAAACGCTAAGGCCAATTTTTTAAACATGCTATTTCCGGTTTTGAGAACATCCCAAAACGGTGAACTTACCTTCGATTATTTGTTAATAAGCAATGGTATATGAATGACGTTTATCTAAGACAAAAGCCTCTGCCATCTCCGGACCGTGTTGCGCGAGAATCTGGTCTGCCAGATACGCTTGAAGATCTTCATGAAAATACGTCTCTAAACCAAAACTCCACGCTTGAAAAACATGTTTTCCCTGACGACGCCCAGCTTTGTAATTTTCATAAATAGCATGGTAGATCGCGCGCCCAGTTAAATGAACCCTCACCGGAAGGACTAAGCGTTCACCGCCGCGCTGAAATCGGGCATTAACTGTCCGGAAAGTCATAAATCGAATAATGAGCAGGACACTTGGAATCATAATGCCCAACCCTACCAATGCAACAAAAATAGTGCCCATTACAAAACCAACGGCACTGACTGCCAAAGCACCCGAAATAACAACGCTCAGGCCAATGACAAACAAAATCAATAATAGCGCCGGAAATAAAGCAACTCCGGCTACTAACACCCAGAGCAATAATTTAAATGCGATTTTCATAAAGCCTCCAAAAAAACATGCCGCTTATTCTACCGAAATCAGATGAACATCACTGACGCCGCGAATATCGCCAAGTTTGGTTACTAAATCATCAATGGTCCCTTGCAGTGCCGAAATATCAAATGAGATCACAACACTAGCCCAATTATGGATTGGAATATTCTGGTTAATCGTCACGATGCTGGCCTGTGCATGCGATATGACCGTCAAAACCTCTGACAAAATACCGCGATCGTGATGGAGCATTAATGAAATGACTGCCTTTCGCGATGCCATTTCATGATCAGGCAGGAAAACATAATCTTTGTACTTGTAATAGGTGCCGCGAGAAATACCAACTTGCTTAACTGCCTCGCTGACCTGTTTAACTTCACCATTTTGGAGTAAGGTTCGTGCGGCAATCACTTTGCCAACCACGTCTGGAAGAATTGAACTGTCAACAATATAAAACTGCTTCACGCAAAATCCCCCCAAAATAATTGACAGCCACCACACCTTACGAACTACCTGATAGCCGTTTGAATATGTTCATATTGTAACAGTCATTGTCACTTCTGCAAAGTAATCGTTAAACTGTAACCGACTTGACATGTTGTGATACCTAATAAACCCTGTTGTTTAAAAGATTTCGCCAGGCCATGAATCATCAACCGAATCAATCGTTAAATTGACACATATGCAACGATCATCACAGCAACTCACAGGTAAGGGCTTTAAACTCAAGGATTTTTGCAGTAGGCTGATGGTGACTTTTTATTAAGAAAATATGATGCTATTGACGGGCATAGAAACCTGCGTGTAAAGGTTGGAAAATTTCCACGCGTCAGGACTCCACACCTGCTAGTTTCGAAACACAATCAGTTAGTTAAGACCCAAAAAAGAAGGCTTTTAAATGAAGGCACGGCAACCCTATCATCTGTCATGGCAACTATTGACAGCAGTCATTATCATTGGTTTCGTCATCTTTGTAGAATACTGGCCACATGTCACTGACAACACACTAATGGGCGGTGCTTTGGTCAGTGGCGGCCTGTGTATCGGCACCTTACATAAGGCACATCAATCAGCCCACCACAAAGAAAAGTAATGTTTGAAGGCAACGACCAGCAAAATAAGCTGCAGAGTAACCTGCAACTTATCAACGGATTCAATTAATTTGTCTAGTTCGGCATTTTGGCAAGAAATGGGCGTGCATAATTGACTTTTCCGTGCACACTGGCTAGAACACCGGGCACGAGTTCCTTAATGAGATGATCTTCGGCAACGATTGAAAACGGCGGTTCAAGTTTGTAGGCGGCTGCTTTACGAAATCCGAACCGGCCGAAGAATTGACGATCACCAATCGCACTGACAAAATCACGGCGTAGATCGGTTGCCCGCATATCAAGCTCAGAGACAATGGCCATGCCTAAACCGCTCCCTTGATACGCCGGTGCGACTGCTAACGGCCAAAGTGCTACTCCGTTCATATGCGCATCCGGCGTAATCGTTGCCGCCGTCATGAGCCCATAGCCGACTAAATGTCCATCAATCATGGCAACGACTTCTAAAGCCGCTTCATAATCAGTGGTTCGCCTCAATTCTGCTACGAGCGCTGCTTCGTCATGATAGCCGCGTTTACTGGCGCTAAATGCGGTATGCAATAATGCGTCTACATCAGCAAAATCACTCTGCTGTATTCGTCGGATGGTCATAAGGGTCTCCTTTTTAGTGCTTATTTGTTTGCTTCACACTTCTTGAGGGGCGTTTGGGGATCGGCGCCCAATAAATGTGATTGCTTTTACCTATCAACAATCATATCACCGCCTGTTAACGCTTCACCATCCACCCGCATGTCCAGAAAAGCTACTGTTACTCGGACTTGGGATGGTCGTTTAATGCAGCGTCAGTGTTTTTGGCGGCACCGGCTGTCGATGACGTTGTGCTTGACGATGATTTTGTTGCTGGCTGTTTTTGTTTAGGTGCTGTCGCCTCATCCGGGAAGATTAAGGTGAAGGTCGTTCCTGAACCCAACTTGGAATCCACCTCAATTGTTCCGCCATGTAAGCCCATTAATTGATGAACAATGGCCATACCAAGTCCGGATTCGCCGTATTTCGTATTTTTGCGTGATGGGTCGGCTTTGTAATAGCGTTCCCAGATATTCTTCATTTGATCTTTGGACATGCCGATACCGGTATCACTGACGGTAAATTCGGTTTGGTGATACCCTAATTTACCGCCGATCGTAATCTGCCCGTTTTTGGTGAATTGAACCGCATTTTGGACAATGTTAAACAGAATCTGGACAAAACGATCATGGTCAGCGTAGGTCGGTAATTGGGCTGGCGCTTTAATCGTAATGGTATCGCCTGCTTCTTCGGCCTTTTGCGTTAGCTGCTCGGTAATGTTATCAAGATCTTTACGGGCATTAAACGTGTGCTTGCTTAAAAGAATCTGATTGGTGCGAATCTTTTCGTAATCAAGGTTTTCATTGACCAATCTAATCAGCCGATTCGTTTCATTGCGCATCAATTCGATACTTTTGCCTTTGCTTTCTTCAGGGATCGCATCGTAAGCCAACCCTTCCAACAAACCATTAATCGTTGTCAGCGGGGTGCGCATTTCATGTGCTGCATCCGCCATGAACTGACGCCGGCGATCTTCTTGCCGTTGGATTTCCTGTTGGCTTGCTTTTAACGAGTTCACCATATCGCGAAAATCATCCGCTAATTCGGCCACTTCATCATGGCTGCGGCTTTTCATTTTAACGGTCACGTCATAATTACCTTCCGCAACCTGATGCGTCGCCTGACGTAACTGATTAATGCGACGAACCTGATAAGAAGCAATGAAGTAACTAATGATGAAAGCTGCTAATGTTGATAGCACAAATGCGATTAACAAATTGTGTTCGGTTTTGTTAATCGAACTTTGAATCTGCTCTACCGGCGCAAATGCAGCAATGACAAATAACAGTTTTTCACTTAAGAAAACCGGCTGATAATAAATCGTCATGCTTTGTGCGCTACCGCTAATCGGATTCGTCATCATTTCCGGCACTGCAACTGCTGATCCCTGCTTCAATTTTTTCCAATAACTCGCTTTAATCGCAGTCATCCGGCCCTTTTGCGAAACGGGATATTTTGCAACGTTATTCGCATCATAAATAACAAAATGAACATGCTGGTCACTCAAAATTTCTTCGGCATTCTGAATAAACCGCGCATTGATGACATACGTATTTTCATCAACCGCGTTATTTTTCAAAACATCCGTATACTGTTCAAGTTGTTTGAACCCATTTTCCCAAACCGTATTGGTGGTTGAGCGAATAAACAGAATCGACACGATCACCAGCGTCACCATGATGACCGAAAAAAAGCCGATCAGCTGTTGATAAAGCATTTTCATTGATCAAGCCCCGAATCATCAAACTTATACCCAACGCCCCAGACTGTTTGGATGATTTGTGGACCGACTTTTTCAATTTTTTGACGTAATTTTTTGATATGCGCATCAACGGTTCGTTCATCGCCATAGTATTCATAGTCCCAGACCAGCTGCAGTAGCTGTTCGCGGGAGAAAACCTGTTTGGGACTCTTGGACAAGGTATGCAACAAATCAAATTCTTTGGGCGTTAACCCTTCGATCTGTTTGCCGTTCAAATAGGCTTCCCTAGTCTTTGTGCTGAGTTTAAAGTGATCGGTTTCAACATCAAACCCGTCTGCCTTAGTTTCCGGCGCTGCTTGTTCCGCGCCAGCTTCGGCTCCAACCTCGGCGCGCCGATGCAAAGCCTTAATCCGCGCAATCAATGTAATCGGCGAAAATGGCTTGGTGACATAATCATCAGCGCCGAGCTCTAACCCCAAAACCTGATCGCTTTCGGTATCACGCGCAGTTAGCATAATTAGCGGCACTGTCTCGCTAATTTGCCGAATTTCCTTAGCCACCTGCATCCCGTCCATTTTCGGCAGATTCAGATCAAGCGTAATGATATCAAAGCTGTCAGGTGCCTCTTTGAATTTCGCCAGTCCTTCTTCACCATCATAGGCGTTGACAACTTCCCATTTTTCTTTTTGGAAGAACATGGCCATCATTTCGGCCACACTTGTATTATCTTCAATCATTAATAGTTTCACTGCTGAATCCCTCATTTCACAGATCTTTAAAACCTTTACGGCGTTTAGGCCTTGGCGCATCATCCGGGGCAACATAATCATACGGCAGCGCATCGTGTGCCTCCAAATAATGCTTCAGTCGACTTTCGGTATAAACAAAACCGGGCAAGAATAACAAAACAGCCAGAAAAAGCCAGATAATAAAATAGTTATCCCACGCTAACCGGTGAATTACCCAGCCAGCAAGTCCTTCAACGGCACCTGTGGCAATTAACGCCTGATAAAACCACCTTTGTGCCAACCGAAAACTATCAGCGTTGACACTGGCGAGATACGATGTGTAGCCCCACAGGCCGGTTTGATGACGCGGTCGAAAAATAGCAAGAAGGATGCCCATTAGTAATTGCATGCATCCTGCAACAAGTAAGATCATAGACATGCCCCCATAAAAATAGCTTAAAACCTAAGTGTGCGTCAGTACAATGATAACTGCAAATGTTTTGACAAGTTTAATTATACCGTGGTAATATATCATTTGCACCTTCTTGGGGGTGTAATGGTCTCGACATTGCTTTTCGCGCATGCGGTGCACCTCGGAGGCTCGGCTCCGTCATCAACGGAACAGTTAATATAACTGCAAAGAACGAAAATTCTTACGCTTTAGCTGCTTAATAACCAGCTAGCGTGATCCTTCCGACTTCGCTCAAGGGTCGGGTCTGGGTCTCAAATCATTGAGCTACGGTTGATGTTGCCACCTGAGGCATCAACAAGAGACTAGTAGGTTAGCTGCCTTGTGTTAGCCTTGTCGGTTGGCGCGACATCGCAGCGAATTTTAAATAAATCGGCTATGGGTGTAGAGCCGCATGTAGCAGGGGTGATGGACAGGAGTTCGATTCTCCTCACCTCCATTTTGACCCTTTTTCTTGTTTCTGGTTAGTCCCGAAATGCTGTTAAATCAGCGTTTCGGGGCTTTTTATTTTGGGTTGTTTGGGGGTGTTTTTGAAGTGAAGTGCACAAAAAGTGTCCATTTAGTGTCCGATTTTAGCTGTCGAAATGTCCTATTCAAAGTGAGTTCAGTTCATAAGAATCTCACTTAACGTTACCAAATAAACTTCACCTTTAATCAGTTACATTTGTTAAAATACGGATATTAAACGAAAGGAAGAAATCATTAACCTTCGCCATCGTTTTTACGCCAGCTATGACCCCACCGCAACCCTAGAAAGGAATGTCAAAATTGAAAAAAGCCAACCATTTACCACTCAGTATCATAACAATTATTGCTGGCAGCCTCAGCATCATTGCCGGTGCTATGAATCTTGCTTCAGGCATCTTGCTGCTCGTGAAAAGCCGTCATTCGGCATCATAAGTCGTTGAATGGCGACAATCAAATATCATGAAATGAAAGAAGCCCGTTGCAACGAGCTTTTTTTCGTTACTGTTCAAGTTTCAAACTAGGCGATTAACTAAATCCGAGCCGCGTAGTAACGTCTCAAGCATGTCCGACCTTCTGCTGCTTGCGAATCTCAGGTTGATGCTTGCCGGTTTTGGTTGCTGTTACCCCATCAAAAGTCAATAAGGCCGATTGATAGTCACCGATCAATTGGGCTTGTTGCCGGTTAGCGCCATTGAATTGGATCGGTAAGCGAACGCCAACCCGCTGCAAGACATCACCGGAAACCGGCCCTGTGTGACCGTTCACCCAATAACGTTGGTTTGGCTGGGCAACCGGTATCTTCATATACTGCACGGCGCGACTGTCTGCATCGGCAAGGACGCGGAAGAAGCCTAAAACTAAACGCTTGCGGTAATGATCACTTAGCAGCCATGCTACTTGATTCTGGCTGTTGGATTGACGTGGCAAAAGCAACCGAAAATCACCATTTAAGACTAATGGCTGTAATTCATGATAATAAGCAATTTGGTTTTTGATTGTTGCCAATGCCGCATCATCCAGCTTGGTCAAATCCAATTCATAGCCGAGAATGCCAAATGCTGCCACACGAAATCGCGTAGCCAACGGTGTGGAACGTCCGACTTGTTCATTCGGTATCGCCGTCACGTGATTGCTCATACAACTTAACGGATAAGCCAGTGCGGTTCCGGATTGAATTGCCAACCGTTCGATCGCATCAGAATCATCACTGGTCCAGATTTGCGGACTATAAAAGAGAATCCCCAAATCAAAGCGCCCGCCACCACCAGCACAGCCTTCAATCAGCAGGTGAGGAAAGGCCGTGAGCAGCTTTTGATAGAGGGTATAGACACCTTGTACATAGCAATGGAAGAATTCACCTTGAGGATGCCCAATTTTTGCCAAGTAGGGTGAATAGGCTTCGGTAATACTGCGATTGAGATCCCACTTCACATAATCAAGCTTGGTTTCGGTAATGACGCGTTGCATTTGCGCAAAAATATTATTTACGACCGCTGGATTACTAAAATCCAGAACATATTGATGACGTGTAATCGACATTCGGCCGCGCTTGGGACGGACCACCCAATCCGGATGTTTCTGGAAAAATTGCGATCGAGGCGATACCATTTCCGGTTCAAACCACAGGCCAAACTGAAGGCCGAGGCCATGAATTTCCTCAGCAAAATGCCCTAAGCCATCCGGAAACTTATGCTTATTTGTGAACCAATCCCCCAATGAACTTAAATCATTATCACGGGTACCAAACCAGCCATCATCAAGAACAAAACAGTCAACCCCCACCTGACGTCCCAATTTAGCCAGATGCAACAGCTTTTGTTCATTCAAGTCAAAATAGGTCGCTTCCCAACTGTTCAAAACAACCGGACGCGGCTTTTGGCGCCATTGCGGGTCAATAATATGCCGGGCCACAAAACGCTGATTGACTTGGGATAAACCAGCTAGTCCCGCTGAACTAAAGCTTAAGACCACTTCAGGGGTAGTAAAACTGGTTTTCGGATCTAGTCGCCAGCTAAAATAAGCCGGATGAATGCCAGCCAAAAGCCGCGTCTGATCCCATTCATTAACTTCAATGCTATCCAGAAAGTTCCCCGAATAGACTAAGTTCGCACCGTAAGCATCGCCAACAGCAAATGGTTGTCCGGCTGCGTGCAATGCGACGAACGGATTTTGTTCATGACTCGATGCCCCGCGCAAAGATTCCACTGAAAACGTTCCTTGCGTCAAAGGCTGTGTCTGAATGTGCCGCTCTTTGGCCCAGTTACCTGACAAGTGAACAACATCATAACGGCCTTGGGGTAAATTCAGCGCCCCGCTCAACATCCGCTCAATCATAACCGGCTCAGCACCTTGGTTCGTCAAAGTAGCTGCCCGAACGACCGTGGCACTATCCGAAAAAATCGTATACTGCAGCGTTAATAATAACTGCGCCGTTTCATCTTCAAGGTGAATTGTCAAAACATCAGTCAGGGCTGGATTACCAAAGCTCGTTGGATGATGTAAATTCCGCATCTTGGTGTGACTCACCTGATAATCTTTAAATACAAAATTCGGATACACGGGTGCGTCTGCTTGGGTCACACTTAAACTGCCTTGCCGAAAATCGCCAGTTCCATAAACTGGATACTCTTGTTGCGCATCACCTAATGCAAACGGCTGATCGTCGGAAAAGTTAGCCATCCACGCAAACGGACTGGAACCTTGCGATAGATAGGTCAAATCAGCAGTCGTTAACGATAATCTGGGGCCAAAATAGAGATGGCCCAACTGACCATTTGGCAATAACGCACAAATATAGCTGATCTTTTGATTATATAAATGAAAAGCATGATCGTCAGTAACATCGATCAATTAGGGTCCCCTTTCCGCGATAAACATCACCTTTGTTATAGCATATAAACTGTTTTGATGTACCTTTCTATAAGTGGCATTCTGCCGTCAGCATCGGTGTCACATAAGTACCGTTTTTCGCTAATGCTTGGTTCGACCCATTAAGCAGATCGCGCCAAATGACAAAATAAAAACGAACTTCCCATCGAAAGAAAAGTTCGCCTTTGGTTAGTCTATTCTGTGGCTTGCTGTTTAGGATCCCAACCAGCAATATCCTGCTGCGTAAAAGCATAGGATAACGTTTTGCCATAAGCGGCCATATACGCTTGACATTTTTGGACATAATCACGCTGCATCATGTAAAAACTATTGTCGCGCGCTGAAAGCTTCGGATCCGGATAAATTGGATCAAGAACATGCAAAATATAACGGACTTCGCGCAGTTGCTGATTCTCGCGGACTGGCAGATCACGAATTTCCGTAAAACAGGAGATAATCGGAACGCCCGCCTCGGCAGCATAGAAATAAGCGCCGCGCTTAGGTGGTCGTGGTTTACGATAATTGAACCACATTTCCTGTTCAGGATAGATTAACACCCAGTGATGACCCGCAAACGCAGCATTCAACATTTGTTTAAACGGACCATTTAAGAAACTGGGGCGTCCGGACAGCGGAATCGTATCATCATATTTCATCACAAACCCTAGCAGCCCTTTCATTGCCAAGTTTGTATCCTGACTGACGATATACATGCGGTGCCGACCTGCCAGATGCACGGCTTTACGCACAGCCATATTTTCAAACGGGCTGAAATGATTGCTTGTAATCACACCGCCACTTTTGATGCCCCGAATTTTATCGACCCCGACTACTTCAACATCTTTGGTCACCTGTAACGCATAGGCATTAACGACCAAGCGACAAACCAGTGTCTTGAGCTTAAATAACTTGTCCCGGCGCTGTTGTAAGTAATGTGTCACAATCCGCTGCTCCTCCGACTTGGAAAACACCGGATCATGTTCTTCGACTTTAATATTAAACGCTTTAGCCGCCACCGCACGCCGAATATTGCCAACAACTGCCGCGCGATCCGGACCGACAAACCGGCCCGATTTCATAGCGCCACCTGCTCGCCATGTTTAACGGCATTCAAAATTGTATTCTCCGTGTGGCAAACAGCAATAGCCGTCTGCAACATCCCACTCATACTTTGCCGATCAGCCTGCTGATCCGCCAACGTAAATGCCGCCAACTGCTGCTTCAGTTCCGCTTCAAATCCCGAATCCGGTGCATACCGCCAAAAGCGATCGCCTAATTTAGCATGATGATAATGCCAAGGCTTGCCAAACAAATTATAGTGAATCAACTTTCCACCAGTCTCTGCAGCCGCAGGGACCCCGGTTTGCATATTCCAGAGCTTCGGTAAATATTTGATGCGATGTTGTGCGATGACATTGATATAATCCTGGTCAGCAGCAATCATCGTAAAATGGTAAGTCTTCAACAAGTGCAAGAACCGATCGGAAAAATGCTCCTGACGCATCTGCGCAAGATTCATCAACAAAACACCGGAATTAATATACTTACCTGGCTGAATGCCGAAATCGCGTTGAATGTAAGTCATGGTTTCCGGATAAGTCATCATCACCGGATCAGCCACACCGGCAACCAGGTTATCACCTAAATCCGTTGCAAACAAAGCGGTCAAGTCGCCTTCTGCCACCGTATCCGCATCAATATAAATCGCTTTGTCATACTGTGGAAACATATCCGCGATAAACAAGCGAAAATAAATGGTCAGGGTCACGTAATCACCGCGCAGTTTGTTCGTATCACCACTGATCTGTCGCGTAACCTTATCCATCGTGATAAAGCGGATGTCAAAATTGGATGTCCCTAAAGCAGCCAACCGCTTTTGATTGGCGGGTAATAAGCCATTATTAAGAATATTGATTTCAAAATTGACACGTGGATTTTTATTTGCCCGAATCGAAGTCAAAGCAACGGCCAGACAAGGAACATAGCCATCATCGACGGAAAAGAAAATTGGAACCGTGGTTGGAGTTGGCATTTAGGACACTTCTTTCAATTTAGGTGCTAGCCGGCGATAATCTTTCAGCAAATCATCATATTCATGCAATCCCAGCTGCTGATGAACGGCATGAATCTGCCACGGCTTGACCGTCACAATGCGAAAACGCGGCCAAAAGCGAAACGATGTCGTAAAGTGCTGAAAAACCGTATCCGGCTCAAGCTTATGCTGCTCATTGTATTTTGGCGGCAGAATCCGTTTACACTTGGCCAGCTTATTTAAAGCACTCTGATCCGGCATAAACAGCCACCGCTGCTGTAACAACTGGCGGCAGCGCGCTAATAAACCATCTGCGCGAATTCTAGCAAGATTCATCAGCAAAACGCCGGAATTGAGATAATCAAACCACATCAACCGGTGATGAAACCACCATTTGCCATAGTGGTCCAACGCGCCGGCAATATCAACACCAGTCATGGACTCATGGTAAAACGCAGCAAACGGCCGCCGACAAATAACATCGGTATCCAGATAAAGCATGCGATCCGGTAACTGTGGCACCAAATCGGCGTACAACCGCAACATACAATAAGGCGTAAACATCGTTGTTAGATTAGCGCGCGGCGGATTTGCCTCAAACAAATTCGTTATATCAATTCGCGTGAACTGATGCGCCGGGTTTTCTTTTTGCATCAACTCGGTCATTTGTGCGACGGTCGCAACTGGAAACGGCTTATAACGATGATCGTTAACTGTCAGTGTCGCGGTCAAAACAAAAATATGCAGCGGCTCACGCGTTTGCCGCATTAAGGATAAGGTTGCAAGCAAAACACCATCTGTCATGTTGGCATCACCGCAAAATAAAATATTCATGGTCACGGTTGCGCCTCCTTTTGCTGCTGATAGTGAATATAGGCAACATTGCTCAACTTAGCTCGCTTCATCATTACGGTCCGGACTGTGGTTGCTAACTGTTTTTGGCGCATTTTTAATGGCAGCTGCTGATCCGGCCAATACGGACCATCGACATACAAAACGCGTTTAGGCCGAGGCCACCAGTGTCGCCGTTGATAAGTCATGGTGGTGACAAATACGGGTGCATTTAGTTCAACCGGATAATGAAATGCACCGGACTCAAACGGGCGGATACCAGTATAATATGGCCAAACGTGAGCCTCCGGATAGATCATCACGACTTCTTTAGCCGCAATTAGCCGTTTGATTTCAGCATGAAAGGCGCGTAGTTGGTGCAACTGCTTGGGGACTAATAGACCACCGCCGTATGGAACCAACCGCCCAAGAATCGGGACACTCAAATTTGCCGGTGCCGCTAATGTCGCCACCCGTCGCGCCTGATTAACGCGCATCGGCGTAAAAACATCCCCAAATGGCTGCGTGTGGTTGCCATAAACAAAGTAACCGCGACCGGCTGCCTGGCGTAAAACGCTGCGATGACGCACACGCACCCCGATGCGCCAATACCCCTGAGCAAACAGCCACGCACCGGCATAAACCAGATCGGCTTTGAAGCGAAAACCCAACGTCGGCTTCCAACAGTAATTAGCAGGAAGCCGATCTTTTTGATTAGGGGCAGTCACAATATCATCGGTTAGTCGCTGATAAGTCACAACTTTTACCACGCAAAGCCCCTCTTCCTGTCAACAATGTGCGTTACGCTGCTTTTTCCGCTCGCCGCAGCCGCCGCAATATAAAGAGTGTGGCAATCCACACAATTGCGAAGATCAGCGCCGATAACATTGCACGATCAAACATCATGATTACTGCGGTTAATAGCAGAAAACCCAGCACAAGATAATCAGCAAATGGGTACAATGGCATCCGAAAGTCGGTACTGTGGGGATGCAACTTCTTATACCGCAAATGTGCCAACATGATCATGCCCCAAACAAACAGAAAACTGATCGTTGCCATACTTGAAACCAGCGTGAAAACCGAACCGGGAAGAAAAAGGTTCAAGACAACCGCTACGGCAATGACACCGGTTGAGACCAGAATCGCCCGAGCTGGCACCTGGCGTCGTGAAAGTTTGGCAGTCCACTGCGCTGATTGACTTTTTCCGTTCAACGTTAGCGAAAATAACAAGCGCCCCGTGCTAAAAATAGATGAATTACAAGCCGAGGCCGCCGCGGTTAATACCACAAAGTTAATGATATCGGCCGCAAACGGAATCCCCACATTATTAAAGACTTCAACAAACGGGCTGTTAACCGGGGAGACATGCCGCCATGGATAAATACACATGATGACAAACAAGGCCCCCACATAAAACAGCAAAATCCGCATTGGAATTTCGTTGATCGCTTCCGGAATCACCTTATGTGGATTTTTGGTCTCACTAGCAGTCAAGCCAACCATTTCAATGCCGACAAAACTAAACACAACCATCTGCAGTGACATGAGAAAACCGCCAACGCCTTTAGGGAAAAAGCCGCCATCGTTAACAAGATTGCCAAGACTGGCATGACCAAGTGGCGTTTTAAAGCGAACAATCACCATGAAGATACCTAAAACGATGAGTCCAATGATGGCCACAATTTTAATCAAGGCAAACCAGAATTCTGCTTCTCCGAATAATCCGACACTGACCAGATTCAACAACAACAAGATCGCTAAAGCAATTAAACCGGGTAGCCACTGCGGCACATCAGGCAACCAGAACCGAATATATAATCCAATCGCCGTCACTTCAGCCATCGCAAGTGCTACCCAGCATATCCAGTAAGTCCAGCCAGTCACCCAACCGGCATCCATACCCAGGTATTTTGTGATGAAATCAATAAAAGTATGTGAATCCACATCAGACATCAACAACTCGCCTAATGCACGCATTAGCAAAAAGCAAATGCCACCAGTTATTAAATAAGCAAATAAAATGGACGGTCCTGCCGAGTGAATCGATTGACCAGAGCCCAAAAACAAGCCAGTCCCAATCGTGCCGCCTATTGCAATCAGTTGAACATGGCGACTCTTCAAATGACGTGCTAGTTCAGGCCGATCATCTTTTTCGGCTTGCATACTCATCCTCCTTTAAAAGCATAAAACAGTCTTGAAACTTATTTTTCATCTTGATTCAACGGCACAAACCAAACTTAAAACTAATCATTGTCTGACTATCCTTGCGTCACACTTACTAATGCGGACGGCCAAGGTAGCTGTTGCCGTCTGATTAATAGCATGCGGTATTAGAAAAATTATACACCATTTTCAGAAAACCCCAAATCATTCACACCTAATCGTCAATACTAATGCGGTCAGGCGGCATCTTGTCAGCTAAAAATGCGTTAATGGTCGGCGGATCCTGACGAAACTGCAATTTTAACACCGTCAGATTTCCCGCCTGTGCCAACAAAACCGTTCCTTTAGGCTGCGTTTGTAACACAACCCCGGTCAGATTCTGATACATGCGAATACTACCCAAACCACCAATGATAGCGGGATCAGCTAAACCTTTTTGCCAGCTTGCAAAACAAAGAAACATGACAACAATGAACCCGCCGCTAATCAAGTCGTCAAAGGAACGGCTTTGTTGCAAGGTTAACACCAGACTAAACGCCGCAACTGCCAGATATAAAAGAATACGCCATACTTTCGGACGCGCTCGTATCCGTACCTGCACAATGTCAAAAATCGTGACGCCGACAGCAACAATGGCAATGAGCACGTAAGCAATACTCAATAACGACATAACCAACCTCCTGTTTATAACTATCTATTCTACCTGATTGTTCCCCAAAAAGCAGAAAATGCCCTTTGAAGAATCATCTCGGCAACTTATTTTGAGTCAAAAATAGACGCCAGTTTTCTGACGTCTAACGATTCATTTCTGAAAATCAGCAATAGGCAGGATTGATTTTTCCCTTTAAGAGCCAGTTTAGCGATGATCCCACTCGCCACATTGTTATCGACACATCTGGTGTATTTCCGCAAAGTCTTCAAAGACAAGCCGCCGCGCCCTATTGTGCAATATTGGCGGCAGCCCAGTCTTTAACCTTTGCAATAAAGGCGGCGAATGCCTCACGATCATTCAAATTCGGGAATTGACCAAGTAAGACTTGCTTAGCGCGTTTTACGTCCGCACTTGGCTTTTGAAGAATCAACAGGCTCTTTTCTGCTTGCTTATCGGCAAAAAAGTCATCCGGCAAATTAAGCAAGCCTTGGAAGTAAGTTTTTTCCGCCAGCCATGCGGTTAAACCGGCAGCTTCTTCGGACTGAAAGACCCGACTTGGTACATAAAACATCCCCAATCCGCCTGGCTTCAATACTTTCATGCTTTGTTCAATGAGCAAATGATGCGCATATGAATGACCCTTTTTGGCTGCAGTCGCAAATTTCTTTGCCCGTTCATCTACAGGGTAATACCCCACCGGCAAATCGGAGACCACCACATCAATATCCTTAAATAAAAGCCCATCCAATGCATCTTGATGAAACAGTTCAACGTCCAGGTGTTGCAAGCTGCTGCTCATCCCGGCAACCGCCAACAAGGCCTCGTCATTATCAACACCGTAACCTTTTACCGTAACGTCACGTTCTTTGTGTAGTTGATTCATCACTGCAAACAACAAGTTCCCGCTTCCAACTGCCAAGTCCGCCACTTTGAGTTGGCTCGGCTGCTGCTGATCAAAAACGGTCGCCATAAAGGTTGCAAGACTGGCCATGGCATCCGGTGTGATCTGTTTATTGGGTTCAATCCCATCAACTTTGATCGCTTTAACCAGTACCAGCTGCAAAGCCTGCCGTATCTCTTCCGGTTCATATGTTGCCAACTTCACCTGACCAAACAAAGCTTCCAGTTTCTTCTTAGCTTCATCGTTAGGCAACCCATCTTCTTGCATCACTTCACCAGAAGAAAGATCTTCGCCAGCTTCGGTAATTGCCGCAATATCAGTAGATTTCAACTGCTGATGCAAAATCGTCGTGCTTTCATCCAAAACATGATAAAGCTTCTCAAGGTGTTCATTCGCCACAAAGACAACCCCCTAAATAAAGTGAGCGCGAACCAGCCCGGTTAGAAGTCGGAGTGTAAGCGGCCTTGGGCGTGATGGCCCGGGCTTGGCCATTGCGACCAAGGTCCTTACACGCAGACTTCTGGGCTGGTGAGCGCGTTATGATTGAGCGCGAACCGGCGCGCTTAGAAGTCGGAGTGTAAGCAGCCTTGGGCGTGATGGCCGCACTTTGGTCATTGCGACTGAGGTCCTTACACGCAGACTTCTGGGCTGGTGAGCGCGTTATGATTGAGCGCGAACCGGCCTAACCGAGGCGCGCATCATCATGACCAAATATGGCCAATAAGCATTTTATTGGGAGTCTGCTGCTAACGCGCCCCTTCAACGCTCCGTTTACCAGTGTACCGATTGGAAATACCTTATTCAAGCGGGATCATTCTTTAACCTAGGGCACCGATTTGGTATCTGTCTCACTGACCGTCTTTTCAACCACTGGCATTGACCTCGTTGGACTGACACTTACTTCACTCGCCTGACTAGATTTCAAGCTCGCACTGTCAGCTGTTTCTGACTTATCATGATGGTTGACTCCTTCCGCATTTTGCCGCCACTGCGAATAAGCCGACTTAAACTGGGACTTTTCGACTTGCTTAATAATTTGATAATGCTGCTGCCAGCGGTTAAACTGCTTAAACATCCCAATTGTCATCGTCAAAAATATACCGAATAAAATGATGGTATTAACCAGCACACTTCCACGTAATTTCATTGATTAAGCCGCACCCCGCCTTCAAAAGTCTGGTTAGTACCCAATCTTATCTCATACAAAAAGCCATGAACGGACCCCAAAAATTGGCCGGACTTGATTTGCATAAATAATGGAATATGGCCCCCATCATTGGTTCTAGCGCGAATCATACTGTTGCCATTTTTGGTATAAAACTCAAAAACATAAAATTTCGATTGATGACCATCTTTTCCCTGAAGCCTGACCCGTTTCTGTTTAAGCGACTCGAGTTTCATCCGATGGGTCCGCACATTAGCCTGTAAGTCTGCATCTGCTTGCAGTGCATGCAGTAAATATTGATCTTGATTTGTAAAACGTTGAACGCCTGTCAAAAGCGGCGACCAAAGCAACATCACCGCGACTATGATTCCTAATCCAATCACAACTTCGATCAAGGTGAAGGCGCTAAGGGTTAAAGGTATAGCTGGCCGTCGAGTTATTGGCATCAACCCGAACCTCCTTTGCGCTCATCACTACCTTCCAAACATCAGGGCCAACGCTAACCTGAGTTTCCCCACCACGCGCAGGCACCCGCATTAAAGCAACGCGAGCGGCATAGTAAGCAGTGGTTTCTTGTCGGACAGGTATGACAACTTGCTGATAAGTCCTCATCAATAACGCCAACCAACCCACAGCCATGAGAACCACGCCCAAAGCCGCAAGATGTTCGACTAACAACACCCCACTTAATTTTTGGTCAATATTGCTCGCCCCCATCCCAGCTGGAACGTAATCACCCAAGCAAACTTTTTCTCATTTGAAAAGTTTAAAGTTCCCGCTTGCTTTATTTTCCCATGAGGATTACAACTCATCCAACCCCTCCCACTAAATGTCAGTGATACCGGGAAAGGAAATGTCTTTGTCGTTCCTTGAGTCACGAATCTAACTTCCCTCTCTTCACCATTCACATACATATTGCCATCTGATGGTTCAGCTCTCGCCCGCATTTTTAGCATTTCCCATTCTTCCACCAAGGCCTCCATAAATTCACGTTCGCGGTATTGCGTTAAAACATTTCGGCCAACCGGAACCGCAACGATTGCTAATGCAGTTATGACAAACATGACAGCCACGACTTCAATCAAGGTAAAACCATGTAGCCGTTTCATTTGCTAAATGTCGGTGGTGATCCTGCTGTCAGCTTAAACCCGCCTTTTCTAAGGGTGTCTGCCTGGCTTTGTGAAATCACGTCTTTTTTAACTAATTGATCCGGAGAACTAAAATCAACCCCGCCGTGATCTGGCTCATTGTAAGTCATTTCCAATTGCGTGTTGACCGTCGCCACGGTTGCTTTCAGGTTCTGAGTATCGACACGTTTCATCTGGCCCTGAATGGTCAAAACCAGCGCGAGCGTCAGTAGAATAATGACCCCCAGCGCCGCAACTACTTCAATTAAGGTAAATGCGCGCAACTTTTTTCGTTTCATGCTTAACCCCCTATAGATTGATAAAGTGGTAATAAGATTTGTAAATACACCAGTAAAATCTCTCCGCCGATGATTAGAAACAAAAACGGCTGTACCAAGCTCACCAGTCGTTCCAATTGCTGTTGAAGCCGCGAGAAAAGCTGTTCACCAAAAAGTTTTAACCCGGTTGCGACCAAATGATGCGATTGGCCCATGGTTAGCAAACGGGCAACCTCAGCGGGAATCAACGGCTCTTGAAGCGCCACACTTAATTCGTGTCCCTGTTGAACCTTCGCCTGAATGCGTGTGCCTAATTTCCCCATCGGTCCGTCTAAGGTTGCTAAGTGCTGGCAAAAGTTGGCAATATCTGCACCCGCCAATAAAAATTGAGCTGCTCCTGCTGTAAACTGAAACTGATAATAAGTTCGTAGCAGTTGGCGCATCCCCGGAACCTTCTGTAACACCAGTAGACGTTTGAGCGGCGACATACGATGCCAGTAGCAGTAACCCAAGAGTCCAATCACTGTCACCACGCCCAACCCAATCAATTGAAGCGCGACTAAATTCGACTGTGGTAAAGAAAGTGCAGGAAGAACGCCAAAAACAACGACAATCTGTAAGACCACCAGCATTGCCAATAACAGACACGGATAAACCAGCAACTGTACAATGCGTTGCCGATTGCGAACCCGCAAGTGAAGATAATCCGCCGCAATCGTCAACGCCTTCGCTAAGTCACCATGAACCTGAGCCAACTGCAATTGTTGGAAAAGAATCGGGGCCAGATCCTGGCGTGCAACTGCATCCGAAAAGGCCATGCCGTTAGCCAATTCGTTTTCAATTCCTTGCCAAATCGCGGCGTGTTTAGGCAAACTCACTTGCAAATAGGCGAACACGTCACTCAGATTGAAACCCGCCGTCATTAAGGCTGCACTTTGACGACAAAAACGTTCCTGAACGATCAGAGGCACTTTCACGAAACCACCTCCGTTGCACCGCTTTGATGCGCCGGCTCAAAAACAACCACTTCAGCGACAGGATGAATCGTAGGTCGATACTGCAACGTGATTGCGGCACTGGCTGTTAAGGCGGCAGAAACCAATTCGGCAGGTAAGCCAAAGCTAGTCAGTCTCAGTGGGGTGTCGTTGGCCGAACGTGCATGCACGGTCGCAAGCACAATATGACCGCTAATGGCAGCTTCACAGGCGCTCTGGGCGGTTTGCCGATCGCGGATTTCACCAATCAGCAATACATCCGGGCGATGACGTAAAGCGGCCTTTAACAACTGCGGATAACTCATTTCCGCTTCTGGGTTAACCTGAAGTTGCAGAAACTGGGGCTGGTTAATTTCGACAGGATCCTCAATAGACAGCACCATTTTCGAGGCGGCCAAGCGAGTTGCAAGCTGGTACAGTAACGTTGTTTTACCCGATCCGGTTGGGCCAGCCAATGTCAACATGCCTCGGCGTTGCGTCAAAATACTCATTAACCGATCCAACAACTGACGTGCACCCTGCGCATCGGGAATACCACTGATCAGTCGCACCACCAATGATTCGCGGCCCCGAAAATCCGCAACCGAACTTAAACGCAGAAAGACATTTGAGTCCGGATGATAAAAGGCGCCTAACTGGACGCGGCGATGCTCCGCAACATTCATCCCAGCCATGAACTTCAGATAATTAATCTCTTGCTGACCTATGCGCGTTTCCAGTTGCCCTAAAGTCACTAACCCTGTCGGTAACCGAAGCCGAATCAGATAACCATGCGGATTTGGCAAATAGTAAATATCGCTGGCTCCTTTGGCTAATGCGTTGGTCAATAACGTTTTCACTGACTGCATATTTTTTCCTCCTGCATTAAAAGAATTCGCAGGCAAGGACGAGTTTGTCATTAACATAAAAAATTTACCCGTCATGCTTTTTCGGATGTCATCGTCTGCACATAAGGACGTTGGTCACGGTGATTAAAATACGATCATTATGTCTCAAGATGCGCATACTCTGTCCCTTAGCCGCACTGTTTCCGCCCTAGCTATGCAACGCCATCCATCTAGCCAGAGATTACTCCGCCTTGGTGCTAAAATCGTTAAATGCTATTGATACTAATGTAGAGAATCTAAAAGGCGTACCATTTCTCGTCAAATCCGAGAAATAGTACGCCTTTAGTTTGAAACTGGGAATGATAGCCCAGCCTCTTCACTCATTTATTCAACTCATTAATCGTCCGGCCAGTCGCCAGCTGTGTAGACTTCTTGCACATCATCATCG
Organism: Lacticaseibacillus sp. 22; assembly: GCF_055413445.1. Lineage (NCBI taxonomy): Bacteria > Bacillati > Bacillota > Bacilli > Lactobacillales > Lactobacillaceae > Lacticaseibacillus > Lacticaseibacillus sp. 22. The sequence goes on from NZ_JBVAYD010000014.1 coordinate 42,344, forward strand.
TCTTCTAGCTGATCGATCATGGCTTGGAATTGTTCGACTTTATCTTTAGGAATCGGGGTCAGATTTTGTGGTACCATCGTCAATTCGTTTTGGACGAATTTATACCCTTTTTCTTCCAAAGCATCACGAACCTGTGCGAATTCTTTGGGATCGGTGTAGATTTCGTAAGCATCGTCTGAAGTTTGCATATCTTCAGCCCCTGCTTCGAGTGCATCTTCTAACATCTGATCTTCATCGACATCATACGCTTCACGTGAGATAACGAGATACCCTTTGCGATCAAACATGTAAGAAACCGCACCGGCTGCCGCCATATTGCCACCATGACGGGTGATGGCAACTCGAACTGAACTGGAGGTTCGATTCCGATTGTCCGTTAACGCTTCAACCAGGATTGCAACGCCACCCGGGCCATAGCCTTCATAGGTAACTTCATCATAATTAGCCGCATCGCGATCACTAGCCTTGTCTAATGCCCGCTTGATATTGTCCTTAGGCATGTTGGCAGCTTTGGCTTTGTCCATGACCAAACGGAGGGATGGGTTACCACTGGGGTCAGGACCACCTTGCTTTGCTGCCATGTATAATTCACGTGATAACTTCTGGAAAATCTTACCACGCTTCGCATCCTGAGCGTTCTTACGGCCCTGAATGTTATGCCATTTGGAATGTCCTGACATGATAAACCCTCTTTTCATAAGTATAGAAGCATATGGATCGTTAAAATTATAGCAAAGAACGCGCGGTTATTCAACGCCGCTTCTGACGCCACAACCATCCCCACATGAAGGTCACCGCAATCGCAGCGGCAACAGTGTCTAGCATCACATCCTGAAACAACGGCGTGCGCCCGCCTGTCAGCATTTGATGAAACTCATCAAATGCTGCAATTCCGGTACAACTCAACACCATCAGCGGCCAATGCAACCACCGATTTTTTTGATACATAAACGTCCCTTGCGTCAAACCCAAGCCCAATAAGAAAAAGATACTAACGTGGGCCCCTTTGCGCACAAAAAATTCAACGAACTTAAAATATCCGACTTTAGCAACTGACTGTGTCTCGCCGGCATAATTAAACTGAATGCTACTTAAGAATGGCTTGAACGGCTCATTATGCAACAACCGTTCCATTAACGGGACGGTTGTTTGTTCCTTATAAGTCATGCTAGAACTGACGAACAAAACAAATAAAATTGCGGCCGTCAACCATAATCCCCAATGCCGTTTAAAAGAATTCACAAATTCAACCTACTTTCACTCATACTTTTCTCATCTACTGTATAATGAACCTATTTGGAAAGGAAGTGCTGTTATGTCTTACCCCATTAATTGGAATCTTGATTCAATCTTCCCAGGTGGCATCGACTCGCCACAACTTACCGCACGGATTCAGACAGTGACCGACGAATTGCCCCAACTTGAAGCCCAAGTAGCAGCGTGGTCGCCTGAAGATGATGCCCCTGAGTTTACCGATTTCAAAACGCTTTGGCAACTTTTTGAAGATATCAGTAAAGGTCTCGGCACCACAGGCAGTTTTGTCGAAATGATTGCCAGCGCCGATACTGCCAACTTAAAAACCGGTCCCCTGCTAGGACAACTTACAACACTAGAAACCCGTTTTCAAAACATTAACAACCCCTTGGCAAAGAAATTAGCCGGCATGCCACAAACTGCTTTCGATCAGTTGACGGCTACTGGTACATTGGCTGAGAGTCGTTTCGGTTTAAGTGAAATTCGTGATCAAGCCAAGGAATTACTTGATGATAAAACCGAAACCATGATCAATGACTTGGCGGTTGATGGATTCGCCGGCTGGAGTAATCACTATACAACGCTCAGTGGCAGTCTTAAGTTCCCGATCACTCAAAATGGCGAAACGACCGAGCTAAGTGCCGGCCAAACGCAAAACAAGTTTGAAGGTGCGCCTGATCCTAAGACGCGCAAGGACGTTTTCAATGTTTGGGAACAAGTTTGGAGCGATCATGCCAGTTTGTTTGGCGAAACCCTCAACCACATTGCCGGGTTCCGCTTGACCAACTATCGCTTACATCAGTATCCGGATTATCTATACAAGCCACTGCAATATAACCGGATGAAGCGTGCCACCTTGGATCAAATGTGGCAAACCATCAGCGCCAATAAAGCGCCCTTCGCTGCCTATCTCACCCGCAAAGCCCAATTAACCGGGCAGTCCACCATGCAATGGCAAGATCAATGGGCACCAGTGGTTGTTGGCGACTTCAAGCCGAAGACCTACACTTTTGACGAAGCTGCAGAATTCATTGTTAATAATTTTGCGAAGTTTTCACCTAAAATGGCCGCCTTTGCGCAACATGCGTTTGAAAATGGCTGGATTGAAGCAGAAGATCGACCGGGCAAACGGGCAGGCGGTTACATGACCAGCGTTCCGGATGTCAAAGAAAGTCGCATTTTCATGACCTTTGACGGTTCGGCGTCTGGTGTATCAACCATTGCTCATGAACTAGGGCATGCTTTCCACAGTTCTATTTTGAAGGATATGCCGGTTTTGCGGCAAAACTATGCCATGAACGTTGCCGAAACTGCCTCAACTTTTGCCGAATTGATTGTTGCCGATGCGACGGTGAAAGCTGCTAGCGAACCGGCAGAAAAGCTCAACTTATTAGACGCAAAAATGGCCAATCCATTAGCGATGCTGCTCAACATTCATGCGCGATTCTTGTTTGAAGACAGTTTCTATCAAGAACGTGAGCATGGTATTGTCAGCGTTCCCCGCCTGAAAGCCTTGATGACCGCGGCTCAGGAGAAGGCTTACGCTGGCGGCTTGAGTTCATTTGATCCGATGTATTGGGCCGATAAGTTGCACTTTTATTTTGACAACCCACCGTTTTATAACTTCCCATATACATTTGGCTACCTGTTTTCTAGCGGTATTTACGCTAAGGCACAGCAAAGCGATCATTTTGAAGATGATTATATTGCCTTATTGCGGGACACCGCCAACATGAGCACGGAAGCACTAGCGAAAAAGCATCTCGGCGTTGACTTGACCCAACCAGAATTTTGGCAGCAAGGAATTGATTTAGCCGCTAAAGATGCCCAACAATTCATGGCATTAAGTGAAGCGTATCTTAAGTAGCCTTCTTTAGATCGCTCGGTAGCCTTCAATAAACAAAAAAACTGTTTGCCACATTCGGCGAACAGTTTTTTTGTTTAATCCCCACTGACATTAAATTTAAATATCAACTTAACTGTCATGGAATTTTTCACGCCATTATGAGCTTAGACCTATTCAACAGTAACCGACTTAGCCAAGTTGCGGGGACGGTCAACGTCATACCCACGATCGGAACTCGTGAAGTAAGCCAGCAGTTGTGCCGGGATGATCGTAACCAGTGGCGCCAGAAGCGGATCAATTTCGTCGACGATAATCTGGTCACCTTTTTGGGCTTGGCTCGCCATGGCAATGTGTAACACTTTGGCTCCGCGCGCCTGCACTTCATCGGCATTGCTGCGGGTCCGAGCAGCGGTCACTGGGTCAGAGATGATGGCAACGACTGGGGTATCCTTTTCAATTAAAGCGATGGTGCCGTGCTTTAATTCGCCAGCCGCAAACCCTTCAGCCTGCACATAACTGATTTCCTTGAGTTTCAATGCGGCTTCAAGACTGGCATAGTAGTCGCCGCCACGGCCAATGTAAAAAGCATTGCGCGTGGTTTTGAACATATCGGTTGCCAATTCATGAATCCGATCCTTTTGATCAATCAGTGCTTGTTGGCCGGTTGCTGCCAAACCTAATTGGTGAATCACATCAAAGTCCTTAGCGTTTTGTAAGCCTTTTGCTTCACCAACGGCTTTGGCTACCAAGGCTTCTACCGCAATTTGCGCGGTGTAAGCCTTGGTTGACGCGACCGCAATTTCCGGCCCGCCATGCAGTAACAAGGTGAAAGTTGCTTCACGGGCAAGGGTTGAGCTGCCAACATTGGTAATCGTCAGTGTCTGATAACCTTGCGCTTTGACTTCAACCAAAACCTGACGAATATCAGCAGTTTCACCACTTTGGGTCAGAAAAATAAACAACGGATGTTTGGAGAGTAATGGCTGATGATAAGCAAATTCCGAAGCAACATGGACTTCGGTTGGAATGCCAGCCAGCTGTTCAAACAAAGGAGCGCCAACCAAGCCGGCATGGTAGCTGGTCCCCGCGGCAACAATGTAAAGCCGATCTGCATTCTGTAAGGCTTTCATTAAGTCTTCAGGAATCACCACATGCTGCTGATCATCGGTATACTTTTCAACCAGTCGCCGCATCACAATTGGCTGCTCATCAATTTCCTTGAGCATGAAGAATGGATAGGTTCCCTTTGAAACTTCACCATCATCAACTTTGACGGTAAACGGCTTGCGATCTTCTACCTTGCCATCAAGGGTCTCGATATGAACTGCATCAGCGGTTAGCGTCACAATTTCCTGGTCTTTCAGTTCAACAAACTGATCAGTTTCACTCAACATCGCCAATGCATCTGAAGCAACGACATTGAAGCCTTCACCGCGACCAATCAATAAAGGACTCTTATTTTTAGCGATATACAAAACTGTCGGATCCAAACGATCAACCATCGAAAAAGCATAGGAACCTTGAATCATTTTCAACGTTTTTCGAAAGGCTTCTTTGGCTGACAATCCTTCCCGAGCGAATAGTGCAATGAGTTGAACCACGACTTCTGTATCAGTATCACTGTGCAATTCAATATCTTGAAGATACTGTTGCTTCAAGTCATTAGCGTTGGTCACAACCCCGTTATGCACGAGATAAAAGCGTTCATCGTTGGAAACTTGCGGATGTGCGTTGGCTTCGGTCGGACCGCCATTGGTCGCCCAACGTGTATGCCCAATCCCCATCACACCTTGAACATCAGGCGTTACTGCTTCTTCCAAGTTCGAAATATGGCCAACCCGCTTAATCAAATGATCATGGCCTGCCTGATCATTAACGTAAATACCTGCTGAGTCGTAACCACGATACTCAAGTTTTTCAAGTCCCTTAAGCAAGATTTGGGTTGCATTTTTCTTACCGATAACACCGACGATTCCACACATAGTCAACATCCTTTTCCGACTGTCTCAAAATTGGTTTAGACAGGTTTATTTATTGGTATTGTTAAAAACAAGGCTAACTATATGTTTTACAAAGCGATATGTCAACACCTATTTTTTAGTGGTATACTTTCGTAAGTAAAACCGGTCTATATCTGATCGCCAAAAGCCGGCATTTCGGTTAATCGTTTCCCTTTATAACAAGGTTTTGCCCAAACGCGCACTTTAGTCTTAAAAAAATTTAAAGAATACGCCTAGCAACGGCCACCGAAAAAAATTGATAGAGGCTGGGTCATAATTCTATTTTAGAATCTGATGCTGATTAAAATCCGAATACTGTGGAGGATAAGTAAGAAAGATAGTTCCGGGCCGTGCCAAACTCCGCAATCTCCGGCCAGATAGTGCTGGAACGCTGTGACGGCGCTTGGAGCCTGCAAGACCGGCAGTCTCCAAGTCGCCTAACAACATCAGCGACAAAGCCCGGTCGCTGTGTTGTTCCACGGCTGAGCCCCATCTGGCCTACGATTGCTCCGCTTTGGCACTGGAATCGTTAAAGTCTATTTATGCTTATGCAAGGAATCTAAAAAATCGAACTATTTCTCGATTGGAACGAGAAATAGTTCGATTTTATTTTGAAGCTGCGAATTATGCCTCAGCCTCGATCCACTTTTGGAAAGATTTATCGAATGCTGATCCACCTTACCATCAAGTTTGAGCTTTGGTTATCTAACTCAAACTAAACGAGCTGGCGATTCCATTCGAAACAGAATTAAGCTTCCGAGCTCCCCATTTCCTGCTTAACAACATCGACAATTTGATCAACATATCGTGACACCAAGTCCTCGGTTTTGGCTTCTGCCATGACCCGCAAAAGTGGTTCAGTACCTGAAGGGCGGACGAGTACCCGTCCATCACCAGCCATTTCTTTTTCCACGGTATCAATGGCTGCTTGGATTTCCGGATAGGCTTGCCAATTTTCTTTGTCCGCCACTTTTACGTTGACAAGTTTTTGCGGGTAGTCCTTAACCGGTGTTGCCAGTTCAGAAAGCTTTTTGCCAGTCTTTTTCATAACATTCAGCAAGTGAATACCCGTGAGCATCCCATCGCCAGTGTTGTGGTAGTCAAACAAAATGATGTGGCCGGATTGCTCGCCACCAATGTTATAGCCGTCTTTGCGCATCGCTTCAACAACATGCCGATCACCGACTGCCGTTTGAACCGACTTCATGCCATTTGCTTCCAACGCCTTATACAAGCCGAGATTGCTCATAACGGTTGTAACGACTGTGTCCTGCTTTAATCGACCTTGAGACTTCATGTAGTTGCCCAGGATGAACATGATCTTATCGCCGTCGACAATATTGCCTTCCTCATCGACCGCGATGCAGCGATCACCGTCACCATCAAAGGCCAAGCCAACATCGGCCCCTTTTTCAACCACGAATTTAGCTAAGGCTTGCGGATGGGTTGAGCCAACATCGGCGTTAATGTTCAAACCATCCGGCGTTGTCGCCATCGTATCAAAGTCGGTTTCAAGATCAGCAAAAATACGGCTGACCAATCCGCTGGTGGCACCATTAGCGCCGTCTAGACAAACATGAATGCCACTCAAATCATCAGCAAGCGTCTGTTCCAAGAACTGCGTATATTTAAGGGCACCTTCAGGATAATCATCGACTGTTCCCAATCCTTCTGCAGCAGGGCGCGGCAACTTGTCTTCCGGTGCATCCAGCAAGGCTTCGATTTCTTCTTCGGTTTCATCGGAGAGTTTATAACCATCGGCGCCGAAGAACTTAATGCCGTTGTCTGCTACCGGATTGTGTGAAGCAGAAATCTGAATTCCGGCATCGGCCCCTTGAATTTTAATCAAATAAGCCACAGCCGGTGTGGTAATAACACCAAGATCCAGCACTTCAATTCCGACCGACAGTAAACCGGCAATCAATGCATCGGCCAACATCTGGCCAGAAATTCGCGTATCGCGAGCAACCAAAACCAATGGGCGGCGACTGGCATCTTCCTTATGCTGCGTTAAAACGTATCCGCCTGTCCGGCCTAACCGAAACGCCATTTCCGGACTCAATTCCTTGTTAGCAATGCCGCGAACACCATCGGTACCAAAATACTTTGTCATCTTAATTCTTCCTCATTTCTTCCAGTCATTAATCTTCACTTGTCGATGTGCTTTCACTTGATGAGCTTGATTGAGAAGCACTGGTGATGAGCTTGATTGAGAAGCACTGGCACTTGTACTAGCAGTCTTTGATGAAGTAGCCGAGCTCTCAGCGCCACTGCTATTATTACCACTATTGTCGTCATCACCGCTACCGGTATTACCAACACTGACAGTCACTTTAATCGTTTCCGGACTAGCGGCAGAAATACCATCGTTTAAATCCGTGACATTAAATGTTCGGGTAGTACTTGATGTTATGTCACTGACATCAACGGGAACGGTCAATTTACTGAGCTTGTCCAAACTCTGTTGATCTCCATATACGGTAACCTGTTTTGTATCTGACGACAAGGCATACGTATGTCCGGAGACGGCATTGCCAGTTTGCTTCAGCTCGACATTTATTTTTTTACTGGGCTGGGAAATTGGCAAGGTGACATGCACTGTTTGCGGTGATAGAACAACATTCATGGTATTGCCATTGTCATCCAGTGCCTGTAATAAGACTTCTTGATCAACCGACTTACGCGTATTATGCGCTAACGAGACATTTGCAACCACTTGCGCAATAGAATCGATAACGGAGCGGGCACCGGTCACTTCAACAGTGCGCGTTGAAAGTTTCGGTTCACCAGCTGCATAGCCAGATGCAATACTTGCCTTATTATACCGAACCTGAATCGGCATCGTCTTGTTATCCCGAACCTGGATGTCAACTTTCACTGACTTTGGCGAAATAGAATAGCTAAGATCCTTATTCAATCCTTCCGCCTTCAGCCGAACCCGGTGTTTCCCGACACCCAAATTGGTTAAATCAGCAATGACGCGAAAATTCTGTGTGTTTGCTGTCATTGTGACTAAAGAAGCCGTGCCCGTCAATGCTACTGAAACTTTTGACGGATATCCGGTAATAAAATACTTGTCGGTATTGGCATTAACCTGAAGCGGCACTTTCACGGTCTGCGTTTTATTAGCGACCAAGGTGGTGTCATCATTGGCACTTTGCCGGGTATTATTAATACTCTCGACATTAACATAGGCAAACAAACCGATTGCAAGAAGCAAGGCTAACAACCGATTGACCCATGGTTTATCCCATAAGCGATTCATTGCTTGCCCTCCTTCTTTTTACGTTGACTAAAAAGACGTGAAAAGAAACTGACAACCGGATTGGGATCAGGTGCTTCTTCTTTAGGTACCAGCTGTGCGGTCAGAAACTTCATGTAGTCTTCACGGGTCAGATTGCGAATCAAGTTGTTGTTATTCGTAATCGTGACTTCCCCGGTTTCTTCTGACACAACAATTGTCAAAGCATCCGTGACCTCACTGATCCCCACTGCCGCCCGATGACGGGTGCCAAGTTCTTTGGGAATGAGGTTGCTATCAGACAATGGCAAATAGGCCGCAGCGACAGCAATCCGATTATCCCGAATAATGACTGCCCCATCATGCAGCGGTGTATTAGGAATAAAAATATTGATCAGTAATTCACCGCTAATATCGGCATCAAGCGGAATCCCCGTCTCGATATAATCTTCAAGGCCGGTATTCTTTTGAATGGTGATCAATGCCCCGATTCGACGCTTGCTCATGTACTGAATTGCTTTATCCAATTCCTTGACCATCCGTGCTTCTGCTTCATGCTGATTATTATTGCTACGGAAAATCAGTGAGCCCCGACCAAGATGTTCCAACCCGCGACGAATTTCAGGCTGAAAAATGATCACCAGCGCCGGAACACTCCATGTAATCACCAAATCCGTTAAATACCCAACTGTTTTCAGCTGCAAGAACCAGGAAATGATCTTGATGGCCGCAATCACAAAAACGCCTTTAAGTAATTGAACCGCCTTTGTACCGCGAACCAGCATAATCAAGCGATAAATGACGTACCAGACGACGAGGATGTCAACCAAATTAATAAGTGTGGACCAAGTTAATAAGTTTGCGAGATAGGTGCGCATCCGCGTCCCTCCATTATTGTTAAAAATCGAACTTCTGAATAATTATACCACGAGAAACCGAACGGGCGAGGACGGAAACAAATGACGAAGCGTGGCACCGCCTTCACAGCCTCCAAGTTCAAACGCAGCATCACAATTAGCCTCATCGCCGCAATTCCTAGGCATCGGTCGAGATACGTAAATCAGTTGCATTTTTTAACAAATAGCTTACAATGCAGGTGAGTGAGTACTCACTATCAAAAAAAGAAGGTGCAAATCAAATGTCAACTCAAACAATCGTCCAGGTTTCCGATCTTCAACAAGGCTACGGTACAAAAACGGTGCTTAGCCACATCAATCTAACGTTGAATCGCGGTCAGATTCTCGCTTTGATCGGTCCTAGTGGCGCTGGTAAAACAACTTTGATCAGCACCATTATGGGGATGATCCGTCCTCGCGCCGGGAAGGTTACCGTTTTTAACCAGCACGTTCCCAATCGATTATTATTAGGCCGCATTGGTTTTATGGCGCAAACCGATGCGTTGTACGAAAGCTTAACCGGAGCCGAAAATCTCACTTTTTTTGCCAAAATGCAAGGCGTTGGCCGTTCCTTACTGACCAAACAGTTAATGTATGCTGCTGACGTTGTTGATTTACAAACTGCCCTTAAACAACCCGTCAAGGATTATTCAGGTGGAATGAAAAGACGTTTATCGTTGGCCATCGCTTTAATTGCCAAACCACAATTGTTGATTTTAGACGAGCCAACGATTGGCATCGATCCTGCGTTACGTCGCCAGATTTGGCAGGAATTGCATCGACTGGCAAAACAAGGCGTGACAATTATTTTAACCACCCATGTGATGGCGGACGCTGAAGAAGCGGATCTGCTCATGATGATTCGCAATGGTCAAGCAATCGCTCAAGGCACACCGAAGCAGTTGCAAGTTGACTATCAAGCAGATTCGATTGAAACGGTATTTCTAGCCGCAGGGAGGCAGCAAGATGCGCACTGAAGCTTTGATGATACGAATTTTCAAGGAAATGTTACGCGACAAACGCACTCTGGCCTTAATGTTTATCGCGCCTTTGTTTATCATGACGTTAATCTTCTTCTTATTTCAATCCAACACAACGACAAAGGTTGATTTGGCCGTGCATGGCGTCCAAACATCCTTAACCAAGACGATGGATACGAAGCATGTAAGATTACATCACGTTGGCACTGAAAAACCTACCCGCATAATCAAACAGCATGATTATGCAGGCGTTTTAACGCAACATGGCGATCAGCTTACGTTAACGCTTGCCAACACCGATCAGGGACAAAGCACGCTGTTGAAGCAAACATTACAGGCTGCCACCGTTAAGTTAAGACTAAAAGCTGCGGCCACCAGCCTTAAAACACAAGCGATTGCCTTAAATAAACTGGCGGGCGCGTTACAACAAGCCACGCACGGTGCGGTACAAGTCCCCATCCCGCAACAACCCAAGCAGACCAATTATCGCATGACAACCCACTATCGCTACGGGTCGGCTGAATCCACTTACTTTGATACTTTGTTACCGATTCTTATTGGCTTTATCGTCTTCTTCTTTGTCTTTTTGATTTCCGGCATTGCCTTACTGCGCGAACGGACAACTGGAACGCTTTATCGCTTGCTGGCGACTCCGATTCGTCGCGGTGAAATCATCAGTGGGTACCTACTTGGTTACGGGATCTTTGCGGTCATTCAAACGGTTTTGATTGTCGGCTATGCCTTGGTGGTCTTTAAGATCCAAATTCTTGGCAGCATTCCGGCCATTTTTCTAATCAATTTACTGCTGGCATTAACAGCACTTGCGCTTGGCTTGCTCATTTCAACCTTTGCCAACAGTGAGTTTCAGATGTTGCAGTTTATTCCTATTATTGTGATCCCCCAGATTTTTTTCACCGGATTGATTCCTGTCAATCAGATGCTTGGATGGCTGCAACCCATTGCGCATTTAATGCCACTTTATTATGGTGCCAATGCGTTAACCGGAATTATTACCAAAGGCCAATCACTAGCAGTTTTATACCCTGATGTCATTGCATTAGTAGGCTTTTTCCTGCTATTTTTAGGCCTGAATCTTTTGACAATGCGCAAATATCGTCAAGTCTGAAATTAATTCAATTTATGAAAGAAGTGTAGCTCGATGAAACCGCATAATATCACCGATTTATTCTCGGCATCACTTGCAGATAGTCAGCTATCAACCAAACAACAAGCCGTACTCAAGGCCAGTTTAAAGCTCTTCTCCGAACAAGGATACGATCGCACCAGTACCCAAGAAATTGCCCGGGTCGCCCAAGTCAGCGAAGGCACTGTCTACAAACAATTTAAAACCAAAGAAGGTATTCTCCGTGCGCTATTGGCTCCGATGATTCAACAGGTCATCCCCAGCGCGATCACAGAGTTTATTCATGAAGTTGGCGAGCATCATCTGCCTGATTTGCATACTTTTTTAACGTTTATTGTCCGCGATCGCATGACATTTGCCATCACCAATCAAGCTCAATTGCGCATTCTTATTGCCACCCTTTTGCGCGATTCATCTTTGAGCAAGACACTAGCAGAACAGTTTCAAACGCAATTTCTGGGTGAAGCCACGCATTTACTAACCGCATACCAGGAAAAAGGCGTTCTCGTTAATTGGCCGGTGATCCGAATTCTGCAGTACGTTTTCGGCACGGTGTTCAGTTATCTGCTTCCGGTCATACTCGATATCCAATCACAATTTGATCTCAACACCGCGGTTAATGAAGCCGTCACCTTTCTTGAGCGCGGCTTACAAGGAGAAGTCGCTTATCCTGCCCCGCCAACTCATGAAAATTAGCACTTTTGGTGTTTTCCATCCCGCAGAACGTTAGAATGGAGTTAAACGTTTTTTCAAAGGAGACGTGCTTGAGTCATGAAGAATGAAAAGGAGACGCGGCGTAAGTTTGCCACTGAATCAATTGCAGATTTAATGACTGATTTACACACAACTTCAACCGGATTGAGTCAACAGGAAGCTTCAACCCGGCTCGCAAAATACGGTGAAAATACGATTACCCGCGAAAAGCAGGCATCACAGTTGTTGATCTTTCTCAAGAACTTTACCAGCGTGATGGCGATCTTACTTTGGGTCAGCGGATTTGTTGCCATTTTGTCCGGCACATTGGAGCTAGGCATCGCAATTTGGTTAGTCAATATTATTAATGGTATTTTCAGCTACTGGCAAGAACATGAAGCTCAAAAAGCGACGAATTCACTTATGAAAATGCTGCCGACCTATACGCAGGTCTATCGTGATGGCAAGTTGCAGCAAGTTAATGCGACCCAAATTGTCCCTGGCGATGTGTTTAATCTGCAAGCCGGTAATGCGGTCCCTGTTGACGCCCGGTTAATCAAAGCTACCTCCGTTCAGGTTGATCAAAGTGCCTTAACCGGTGAATCCGTACCCGAATCCAAAAAAGTTGCTTTTGATGCCGGACAAGGCGAGTTTGCCGAGTCCAACCTTGTTTATGCCGGTACCACTGTTGGCGCCGGTACTGCAACGGCGGTGGCGTTTGCAACGGGGATGCATACGGAATTCGGCCAGATTGCCGCGTTAACCCAGCAACAAAAGCGCAGTCTAAGCCCATTGCAACTGGAACTCAATCGCTTAACCAAACAGATTTCGTTGATTGCGATCAGTTTAGGGGTACTTTTCTTCGTTGCTGCTATTTTCTTTGTCCATTATCCGGTCGCGCAAAGCTTTATTTTTGCGCTAGGCATGATCGTTGCGTTTATTCCGGAAGGGCTTTTACCGACTGTCACGTTGTCGCTGGCACAAGGCGTTCAGCGGATGGCAAAAAAACACGCCTTACTCAAAGATCTAAACAGTGTCGAAACGCTTGGTGAAACCACCGTTATCTGCTCGGATAAAACCGGCACCCTAACACAGAATCAGATGACAGTTGATCACGTCTGGACGCCGGCGCACACTTATACCGTCACTGGCCAAGGCTATGTCAACAACGGCGAGATCCAGCTAAACGGTCAACCGATTCACTATGGCAGCGATCCGGACCTGGATTTACTCATCCGACTGGTCGCGTTTAATAATGATACTGAAGTCGAACCGGCAAAAGGCAAAGCACGACCGAAAATTCTCGGCACTCCAACCGAAGCCTCGCTGGTCATTTTGGCGCAAAAATCAGGCATCGATACGAACGCCTACACCCAGAAGTTCCCGCGACTCAAAGAATTGCCGTTCGACTCGGATCGAAAGCGCATGACCACCATCCACCAACACGATCCCCAGACGCTCTCCATCTGTACCAAAGGCTCATTAAGCGATTTATTACCACATTGCGATACCATTCAAGAAAATGGTAAAGTCCGACCGCTAACGCAAGCTGACAAAGATGCCATCGATGCGGCCAACCGTAAATATGCAGCTTTAGGTTTGCGGTCAATTGCCACGGCATATCGCGAAATCCCGCAAGCAGCTGACAAAGAAAAACAGCTCGATGGTCTGACGATTGAAACGGCTGAAACCAAGCTCACATTCGTTGGCCTTGCGATTATGTCCGATCCGCCACGGCCAGAGATTTACGCGGCTATCAAAAAGTGTCATAACGCCAGTATCAAGATTATTATGGTCACCGGCGATTCATCGTTGACTGCTAAATCCATCGCGGTCAAAATCGGCTTAACCTCTGATAAAGCCCGCGTCGTCACCGGCACCGAACTGGATGCTATGAGTAAAGCCGACCTCAAACAAGCGCTTGCTGGTGAAATCATTTTTGCGCGGGTAGCACCGGAACAAAAATATAAAATTGTCTCAACCCTTCAAGAAATGGGTGAAATTGTTGCTTCCACCGGTGATGGCGTCAATGATGCACCCGCTTTGAAAAAAGCCGATATTGGCGTGGCAATGGGCGTGACAGGAACAGACGTCGCCAAAGATGCAGCCGATATGATTCTCACGGACGACAATTTTGCTTCTATCGTTGCGGCGATTGAAGAAGGCCGAACTGTTTACAGCAACATTCAAAAGTTCCTGATTTATATTTTGAACTCTAACCTGCCTGAAGCTGTGCCATCTGCGCTTTTCCTCTTCTCACGTGGCGCTATTCCCCTACCGTTAACCGTGATGCAAATCTTAACCGTTGACCTCGGAACCGACATGATGCCTGCTTTGGGACTGGGATCTGAAAAAGCCGAGCCCGGGATTATGGACAAACCACCGCGCGCACGTAATGCTCACCTGATGAGCCGAACCGTCTTGTGGAAAGCCTTCGCGTGGTACGGTCTGATTGCTTCAATCATCTCTAGCGGCGCTTACTTCTTCGTCAATCATCTGGACGGCTGGCCGACACACGGTTTAGCCACAAGCGGTTCAACTTATGTCATGGCGACTACCATGACCTTAGCTGCGATTATCTTCTGTCAAATTGCTGCAGCCATGAATTGCCGCACGGAAAATGCCTCAGTCTTCAAAGTCGGTTTGTTTGCCAATCGACTTGTCTGGTTCGGCATTATCTTTGAAATTTTCCTGCTGGCCCTACTCAGTTACACCCCGTTCTTACAGGAACTCTTCCACACGGGCCCACTAGCCCTCACCGATTGGATCTTCCTAGCCATCATCCCGATTCCACTCTTCTTAATCGAAGAAGGACGGAAATGGCTCAATCGTCGGCGCTTAGCCCATGCGAAGGTAAAGCGTGTCGAATAAGCAACACTAAGAAAATGGCCTTGGAATTTGAACTTTCCGAGGCCATTTTTTAGTGTCACTTTTAATTTTTAAAGCCAAATTACCATGCATATCTTTTGATAAACGAAATAAACTTATGCTACACTCGTCGCGAAAATGAAAGCGGGTGCATATCCAGAACTTACCTAGCTGATGCAGATCATTCTGGCCAATCACCAATTTTTAAAAACCGCCACCGTTTCGCCAATCGCACAAAAAGCTAATGCCAACACAATAATGATATATGGCCGATTAATATGAATCACCGTCGCTGCGGCCACCAAACTTCCAACCGCCAGCCATAGACTGATACAACAAACGATATCCAGCCACACGCCTTCACTATGCCGACTATGCTTCTTCATCGCGATCACCTCATCACTATGGTACCCGATTGCAGCTGCTTGTACTACTCTTTTAAAAAAACCGAATAAGCACGCCCAAGCGTAAAGTTTGCATTAATCTATCTCACTGCCTTAAATTTAAAACGGTATTGGGAAATTACGAACTAATAAAAATCCCATTGCACTATTTACATGAAACGTTGGCATTTATGAAAGAAGTGATATCCCAAATCAAAATAAACCTAATTGTTGTATCTAAGTATTATCACACAAGGCTTTGGTGTTGATCCTATTTAAGTGTCGTTATGATACAAAAGCTTTTTGTAAAGGGGTTGGATTTTTATGGGCAAGATAAAGATTAATATTTGGACTGCCATTTACGACATTGTTGCCTGCTTTATCTTCGCATCATCTTGGTTTGTTATCTTTGCAACTGCCGTTAATGACGCGGCCAATAAAACCAATGTCACATCTGGCGCAGGCATTTTCTTTTACACAGTTGCGTGGATTGGCGTAGTTCTAAACGCTGTTGCACTATGGCAGAGCTACAAACACCATATTTCACTTGTCGGCGGAATCCTGGGAGTCATTGGATCACTCTGCTTTGGCATTTCTGCTGTATTTGCGTTTCCTGCTATTGTTCTATTAATTATTGCTATTGTGTTCCTGTTTTTGCAACATCCACGCAAGCAAAACAAGGTTGCTTAGTCAGCATGATAGTCCTAGGAGGAGAAAATGAAAAAACTGATTTTAGTGACAGTCGCAACCTTATCAATATTTTTTTTAGCCGGTTGCAGTAGTTCCAGTTCAGCAAGTAAGGATAACTCGTCAGCCTCGAAAACTTCCACTGCTGAAAAAGCAGAAAAGGCAGAAAACAAAACCTCTACCCCAAAAAGTGGTTGGTCTTTTAAGAATGATACTTGGGTCACAGCAAATATGACCTTCAAGTTCACTAAAGCAGAAGTCCAGGATGCCTACGAGCAAGGAAAGAAGAATCTTGTCTTATTTGTGGACGTTACAAACACTTCCAAGAAAGAACAGATGCCAATGGCTGGAATGGTATCGATGAATGTTAAACAAAAAAACGACACTTCAAATGTCGACTTAACCAGCGGAATGCCTAAAATGAATGACGATGGCTCAAATCCTTTCGAAGCGCAAGAGAACGCTATGCATAATAACTTACTACCAGGTAAAACTGTTCAAGGTGTCTTTATTTATGAACTAAAAAATGATAATCCAGTGACTGTTACGTTTGAAAATGCCAGTTTCCAAACTATTGGCACCAAAACCTATAACGTGAAGTAACATTTAGACGCAATAATCGGCCCTCGGAAAATCTTCCTGTCAATGCTTATTCTCCACCATAAGCGTTAAGATTTTGAGGGCTATTTTTGTTGTCCAAAAATATAAAGCATCGTTTCGAAGGTTTTTAAAGCAGCCAAAAGCTCCAAACAAAAAAGCCCGCCAAGTCAGCCTTTTAAGCTAACCGTGGCGGACTGAATGGTACCAAAACCCTCAGCGGCGGTACATCTTAAATTCTAAGAATAAATCATTGTATAGACCAACTTTGGCAGGTGGCAGATCGGAATAGATCTCAAGATGTTTCATAGTTTCGTCATCAGGGTAGAATTGGCGATCGTTTTGAACACTTTTAGGCAATAGCTTTTTAGCCGTTGCATTTGGTGTGGCGTAACCCACGTATTCTGCATTTTGAGCGGCGTTCTTTGGCTCCATCATGAAGTTGAGAAAGGCATAGATCGCTTTGAAATGCTTGGCCGTCTTAGGAATGACAAGGTTATCAAACCAGAGATTGCTGCCTTCTTGAGGAACGACATAGTGCAGGTGTTTATTATTAGCCAACATTTCGCTGGCTTCACCTGACCAGTCGACGGCAATTTTAGCTTCATTTTCTGCCATGTACATCTTGATTTCATCCGCAACGACAGCTTTGACGTTGGGTGATAACTGATCGAGTTTGGCTTTGGCAACAGCAAGCGTCTGCGGATTAGTTTCGTTGACCGATTTGCCTAGCGAGATTAAGGCTGGCGCAAAAACGTCACGGGCTGAGTCGATCAACATAATCGAATCTTTAAACTTCGGATTCCACAATTGGTTCCAGTGTTGGACCTCACTGGCATTGACAAACTTGTCATTATAAATAATGCCCAGTGTGCCCCAGAAATACGGAATGCTGTACTTGTTGTTTGGATCGAATTCTTTATTAATTAAACGCGGGTCCATATGCTGCATGCCGCGTAATTTACTTTTATCCAGCGGTAATAGCAAATTGGCCTTCTTCATTTTCTCGATCATATAATCTGAAGGAACAGTCAGGTCATAGCTGGTGCCGCCCTGTTGAATCTTGGTAAACATCGCTTCGTTGGAATCAAAGGTCTCTTGATTGACATGATAGCCAGTTTGCTTTTCAAATTTACTGATCAAGGCCGGATCAATATAATCGCCCCAATTAAAAAGATTCAGTGTATTGTCACCGGTATCTCCTTGCGATTTTTGTAAGTTCTCGCTCCAAACAGCTAATCCGAGACAGACTGCCAGGATCGCAACCGCAATACTAATGAGTCGTTTCATTGAGTAACGCCTCGCTTTCTCGCTTGTGTTTTGCCCGCCTGCTCTGTCCCGCTTGTTGGATAAAGTAGTACCCCACCACCAGCAGCAAAGCAAAGACGAACATCACGCCAGATAATGCGTTGATTTCCAAGCTAATTCCCTGACGTGCCCGGGCATAGATTTCCACCGCTAGCGTTTCAAAGCCGTTACCGGTCACAAAGAAGGTTACGGCAAAATCATCCAGCGAATAGGTGAAGGCCATGAAGAAACCCGAGAAAATTCCCGGTGTGATATATGGCACAATGACCCGCGTCAGCACCTGATAGTTTGAAGCACCCAAATCACGCGCAGCATCAAGCATGGAATGGCTCATTTCCTGTAGCCGCGGTAAAATCATCAACACCACAATCGGAATGGAAAAGGCAATATGGCTCATCAGTACCGACCAGAAACCCAGCGGCACTTTTAACGCGGTATAAAAGATTAAGAAACTGGCCCCAATGATGACATCCGGACTGACCATTAAAATATTGTTCAATGACAGCACCGTATTTTTAACCACCGGCCGACTGGTACGATCAATCGCAAGCGCACCTAATGCCCCGATAATCGTGGCGATCAGGCTGGATAGTAACGCCACAAGCAGTGTATCCAAAACGATTTGAATCATCCGGGTATCCGCAAAAAGTTCGGCATAGTGTTTCCAGGTAAACCCGGAATAGTTACTCATACGATCGCCGGTTGAAAATGAATAAATGACCAGATAAAAAATCGGAACATATAAACAGATGAAGACGAAAATCAGATAAAGGTTGGACCACTTAAACTTACGCTTCATGACGGCGGACCCCCTTCTTCTTTCGTTCACCGGTTAGGAACATAATCACAAACATGGCCACAATCAAGACCACGCCGATTGTGGAACCCATCCCCCAGTTCATGGTGGTGAGAAAATGCTCTTCAATCGCGGTCCCTAGTGTGATCACCCGGTTCCCGCCGATCAAGCGCGTTAACATGAACAGGCTCAAGCTAGGGATGAACACTGCCTGAACGCCCGATTTAACGCCGGAAATGGTCAGTGGCCAGACAACTTTGGTAAATGTCTGCCAGCCTTTGGCACCCAAATCACGTGAGGCATTGACCAAATTTTCAGGTAATTCTTCAATCGCATTGAAAATCGGTAAAATCATAAACGGAATTTCAATATAAGCGGCGACAAAGATAAAGCTGAAATCAGTAAACAAAAATTGCTGCGGGGCAATTCCGAACATGCCCAAGAAACTATTCACGCCGCCATCCTGACTAAAAATGCCAATAAACGCATATGCTTTAAGCAACAAGTTAATCCAGGTTGGCAGAATAATCAGCAGCAACCATAGCTGCTTGTGCTTGGCATAATGCAGAAAGTAAGCGGTCGGATAGCTGATTAGCAATGTTGCAAGTGTGATTAAAAAGGCATACCAGACTGAATTAATCGTCATCATAATATAAGTGCCGGACTGAAAATAAGTCTGATAATTTGCCAAGGTAAAATGGCCGCTAATATCAAAGAAACTTTGATAAACGATCAACACCATTGGCGCGATCACAAACAACGCGAGCCACATCACGTAAGGCGTGTAAAATGCTACATTCGTGGTGGATTTTTTCACGATGACCCTCCTCAGATTAGAAATCAAACGGTGCTTAGCCGAAACCGTGCGTTAACGGACACGGTCACAGTAAAGTCGCTGTCAATACTGTGCTTAATCGCCTTCATAAGTTTCCAGCCGCGCATCGAATTCTTCTTCGGATTCGTTTAGCCGCATAACGTGAATGTCTTCAGGATCAAACGTCAACCCCACCGTCTCGCCGTCTTTTGCCGGATTGGTCGAATGAATCAACCACTCATTCTTAAGCTGATCGTAAGCAACAATTTCATAATAATCGCCGCGGAATAATTGGGTATCGACTTCAACGTTCACTTTGCCGGCATCGGCTGCGGTGATATCAAGATCTTCTGGCCGTAAAACCACTTCGACCGGTTCATTCGGCCGCATCCCTGCATCGGCACATTCAAATTGCTTACCGTTAAATTCGACCAGGAAATCTTTAATCATATGCCCCTGAATGATATTACTTTCACCAATGAAATCCGCAACAAAGTGATTCACCGGTTCATCGTAAATATCAACCGGGGTGCCACTTTGCTGAACCTGACCATCATTCATGACAAAAATTTCATCTGACAGTGCCAATGCTTCTTCTTGATCATGGGTCACAAACAAAAAGGTAATCCCGAGCCGTTCTTGTAACTCGCGCAGCTCATACTGCATATCTTTACGTAACTTTGCGTCCAGTGCCGATAATGGTTCATCCAACAATAACACTTGTGGCTCCAGCACAATGGCGCGGGCGATGGCTACCCGCTGCTGCTGGCCGCCAGACAATTCAGAGATTTCCCGGTCAGCATAGCCTTGCAACCGAACCATTTTAAGCGCGTCTGTCACCTTGGTCTTAATCGTTTCCTTGCTCATCCGATGCAGACGTAATCCAAACGCAACATTGTCAAAAACATTAAGATGCGGGAATAACGCATAATCTTGGAATACCGTATTAACCTTGCGCTGATTTGCCGGTACATCATTAATCCGTTTGCCATCAAAAAGCACTTCGCCTTCCGAAACATCCAGAAACCCGGCAATGGCGCGCAGAATCGTCGTCTTACCAGACCCGGACGGACCAAGTAATGTGTAGAACTTGCCTTGTTCAATTTCGATATTGACATCTTTTAATACCTGCGTGTCGCCATAACGTTTTCCGACATGCTTCAGTTCAACAATGATATTGCTCAATGACCCCAACTCCTTATAGATAAGATGCCGTCGCAACCAGCAGGCATTTGCTGCGACCCGTTGCGGCGTTCACCAGTTGATGTTGTTTCGTTGCGTGGAAATAAATAGTTTCCCCTTTTTTAGCGACATAAGTCTGTTCACCCAGCAACAACTTCACTTTGCCGCTAACCACATACACAAACGTTTCCGCCGGTGATGGTTCGAAAGTTTTAAAAATCCCATCCGGTGCAAAATCAATCATCACCGGCTCCATCTCGTTTTCATTACTCTCCGGAACTAACCACTTCAATTGATAACCTTTGTCCTCATCAAGATAAGTCACCTGATCCGAAGCATGATAGACCAGTGAATCAACTGGTTCTTCACGGAAAAAATCGGCTGGCGACTCACCTAAAACGCTTAAAATATCAAAAAAGGTTTCCAGTGACGGCGAACTTTGATCATGTTCAACTTGCGAAATATAACCCTTTGATAAATCAGTTCGTTCCCCTAACTCTTCTTGGGTCAGGTTTTTGCGAATGCGCAAATCACGAATTTTACTGCCAATGTCCATGGCACACCGCCTTTATAAGTTTCGTTAAACTAAACTTTAAGTTTACTAACTCTGCCTATTATACGAACGTCACGCACCAACGCAAGCTTTTATAGCTGATTTTCAAAAAAAAATTTCACGGCAGCTTAAATGCCCTTTGATACAACAAAACGGCGCCCGCACATGCTCATTTGAGAACATCTGGTCGCCGTTTGTTTGTCGAGCTATTTTTTAATCCCAGTTCCTAAACTTCTTCCATCGAAGTTAAAGTTGCAGCATTTTCCGCGAAGTTAACATTTTGATTTAAGCGCTGGGCCATGGCCATGGTGATATACCCTTTTTCAAGTAGGTCGTGAATAGCCGTTCGCTCGACTGCAAACGCAATCGCGCGTAATCGGCCGAGTTCATGTTCATATTGCGTTGATTTGTGGGTGTTCAATGCTTTAACCGATGCAATTCGATTGCGGTACTGAACAATCAACGAATAAATCACTTGACGGTTGTAATGATGGGCCTTGTTTTCTTTTTGGCGTAGAAATTGGGACAAATACTTCAAGCCGCCTTTTGCCGTTTCCTTTTCAATAAACAGTTTCTCATTGAAAAAGCGATGCGAGCGATTCTGTTCACTCGCAACCGTGTACCAAAAGTGGGATAGCTTCAACGCGGACCGGTCAAGAAGCATGCGCAATGTTGGTCGGCCGGAGCGTTTCGCCATTGAATTCAAATCATCCAGACGATGCTGCAGTTGTTTGTGAGCTTTGGCATAACTTTTGGACATGATTTTGTTCTCGCGCCATAAGTCATCTAACGCATATAACTCGCCTTGGACCCCCACCTTACGTAAATCAAGCTCATCTTGAACCAATGGCGGAATGGCGGCGCCGGTATCCTCGGCTAGCTCCAGGCGCCGAATCAGGTTTTGATATTCGGCGATCAGATCAAGTGCCGCTTTTTGATTTGACTCCCGCCGCTCGGATTCAACGCGACGAACTGCCATTTGATAGACAAACAGCTGAGCTTGACGCTGAGAGATAATGCGAACATCGTGACTATTTTCATCATCCTCGGCGACATCGCTGCTACCATCTGCGGCAATCGTGGAGCCACGGGTTTGCAACGGTGCGACTGAGCGCGTCACCAGCGGCAAGGCTACAATCGCCACGATTAAGCTCAAGACGACAACGCCGGCAGCAATAAACAGCATCAGACTGCGCTCGGGAAACGGCTGGCCATTTGCCAATGCCGCGGGAACAGCAAACACACCGACTAGCGTAATAGCACCGCGGACACCCGAAATACCGCTTAACAACGCCGCCCGCCAAGAAGGAGGATTGCCTTTTGAACGAACCGTAAGCCACATGTAGCCATAAATCCATAACGTCCGCAAAACCAAAATGCCGAGATAAACAATCACAACAAATTCAAGAGCTTGCCATGTGTTGACTTCATGATCGGCTATTGTGTCCCGCATGGCAACAGGAAGCTCAATCCCTAAGATAAGAAAAATAATCCCATTCAGGGTATAAACAATTAAATCCCACGTCCGTTCAGAAACAATCCGCAACTCCGGCAACGCAGCGACATACCGATTATGCTGCGTATTGCTCAGTAAACCGGCTACTACGACAGCAATGACGCCAGAAGCATGCATAAATTCATCCACAATCAAATAAATGAAAAACGGTGTCAACACCTGCAAAATCGTATGCAAAATGACATCATTGATCCCTTGTTGCAAAAGCCAGTTGCGACTCAAATTAATCAAGCCGATTAGCACCAAGCCAGCTAACGCCCCTACTAACGCCACATAGAAAAAGTCCCGAACAGCATGGCCAAGTGCAAATGCTCCGGTCATGGTGGCCGCGATGCCATACTTAAACCCAATCAAGCCACTGGCATCGTTGATCAGACTTTCGCCACTCACCAAGTGCAAAACCCCGCTTGGCAAATGCACACGCTTAGCCAAACTCTGTACCGCAATCGGATCGGTAGGACTAAGGATGGCTGCCAACGCAAAACTCGCTGGTAACGGTAATGGCGGAATCAGGAAATGAATTAAGTAACCTCCGACCAGCATCGTTGCAAACACCAGAAAAATGGCGTTCCCCATAATCGGACCACGCAACTCCCATAGTTCTCGCCGCGGAAAATGCCGACCATCGTAAAACAGCAGCGGGGCAATGAAAAGCAACATAAACCAATCAGTCGCTAAATTGATCGTTAAATGAAAAAATAAAGCCGCGCCTAGTCCCAGCGCGACTTGAATCAAAGAAACCGGGACAGCCACAATGTAATGACTGAGCACGTTTGAGATGATGACCAATGCCATCAAGAATAAGACGGCTTCGACTAAATGCATTGTGTAGCCCCTTTCAAATAGATTTTAAGATATTGCTTAGTGTAACGGTTCGCCAATGATCCGAACTTCAGGCTCTAGGTCAACGTCAAACTTGGCTTTAACCGTTTTTTGAATAAGGTGGATCATATCAAGATAATCGGTTGCCGTTGCATTGCCTAAATTAATGATAAACCCGGCATGTTTTTTCGATACCTGCGCACCGCCAATGATATGCCCTTGCAAACCGGCTTTTTGAATCATCGGACCAACAAAATGATCCGGGGGACGTTTAAACACCGAGCCACATGATGGATACTCCAGTGGCTGTTTAGCTGCCCGTCTTGCATTGAGTTCATCCATCTTGGCCCGAATAGTAGGCTTATCGCCAAACTTCATGGAAAAGGTGACACTCAAGACAATGTCACCGGTATCTTGAACCACACTATGCCGATA
The DNA here is from genome assembly GCF_055413445.1 of Lacticaseibacillus sp. 22. Taxonomy (NCBI): domain Bacteria; kingdom Bacillati; phylum Bacillota; class Bacilli; order Lactobacillales; family Lactobacillaceae; genus Lacticaseibacillus; species Lacticaseibacillus sp. 22. Next base: position 66,359 of record NZ_JBVAYD010000014.1, read on the forward strand.
GCGAAAGTTTAATTCACGATGATTGTAAGTTTTGAGTTCCCCTGCGCGCGTCAAAACGTAAGCCTGACTGATCACACTGCAGACTTCACCGTTATAAGCGCCCGCGTTCATGAATAACGCGCCACCGACACTGCCGGGAATCCCGGCCGCAAACTCAAGTCCGGTTAATCCGGCCCGGTAAGCGGCTTCGGTTGTGTCAATCAGCCGGGCCCCCGCCTGAGCCGTTACATCGTTACCATTCACGGTGATTTTTTTCATCGCCGTTAAAATCAAGACTAACCCCCGAATGCCGCCATCACGCACAATTAAATTGCTGGCGTTGCCGATGACCGTTAACGGCATATCCCGCTCCCGAGCCATTTCAACCAAAGCCTGAACTTCAGCCACGTCTTTAGGAAACGCAAGCAAATCAGCCGGCCCACCGGTTTTTGTAAAGGTATAATGACTCAACGGCTCATCATGCAACATGGTGATACCTTCAAGTATCCGTGGTGCGTCTACCACAACATCAGGTCCTTTCAAAAAGACTACTTACTATTTTAGCAGAAATTCGGGCGCATGAACACAGAACGACCTATGAG
>NZ_JBVAYD010000015.1:0-65943 GCF_055413445.1 Lacticaseibacillus sp. 22
AATCCTGCGATCGTTGCGGCCATTGGGATGACTTCCGGTTATTGCGGCACCTTATTGACCCCTATGGCAGCGAATTTCAATAGTTTACCGGTTGCGTTGCTGGAAATGGAAGATCCATTGGGCGTCATTAAGCAGCAGGCACCCATCGCGATCCTGCTTTTGGTGATTCAAATCGGACTGATGTATTTCCTGGCGTTTTAGAAAGGACGATTAAGCATGAAGATTCTTGTGACAGGTTTTGATCCTTTTGGTGATGACAAGATTAATCCGGCGATTGAAGCGGTTAAACGTTTGCCAGATGAAATCGGCGGGGCCAAAATTGTGAAGTTAGAAATTCCCACTAAATTCAATGTTTCGGCAGAAGTGGTGCATGATGCGATTGTTAAAGAAAAGCCTGATTACGTTCTGAGTATTGGTCAGGCTGGCGGACGTTATGAACTGACGCCGGAGCGAGTGGCCATTAACTTGGATGACGGCCGCATTAAAGATAACGCTGGCTATCAGCCGTTAAACCATACGATCCATGAAGACGGCGAAAACGCCTATTTTACGCAATTACCAATTAAAGCGATGGCTAAGGCAATCAGAGAAGCCGGTGTTCCCGCGGCGGTTTCAAATACAGCCGGCACCTATGTCTGCAACCATATTTTCTATCAAGTGCAGTACATGCGGGACAAGGAATTCCCAACGATTAAAGCGGGCTTCATGCATATCCCGTTCTTGCCTGAACAAGTTGTTGCACGGCCAGAGACTCCGGCCTTGTCGCTTGAAGATGACATTAAAGGCATTACCGCAGCCATTGCCGCCATCGTCGCACATGATGGCAAAGGCGACCTTGAAACCGTTGAAGGCAAAAATCATTAATTGAAGATTCACGTTGATATTTTCCGCAAGCTCACTAGGGCGTGCGGATTTTTTAATGGCCGATTTTTCCGTTTTCTCCGGGTGGGCGATATAATAAAGGCAGAGATAAGGACACGGATACATCCTCAGTTTGGCAAAGGGAGGTTGTGACAACATGAGTATCGGAATTATTGGATCAGGTAATGTTGGACGCGCGTTGGGACAGCTTTTTAGTCATGTTGGCGAGCAAGTTATTTTGTCGCATCGACATGGGGTGGCATCACTGGCTCCGGTGATTGCGGAGATGCGATCAACAGTTGAAGCGGGTACAGTTGCCGAGGCGGCCAATCAGGATATTGTCGTTTTGGCAGTACCGTTCAATGCGTTAGACGAGCTGCCGGCGCAAGTGAAAGCTGATGCCGTGGTGATTGATGCTACGAATTATTTTCCTAGCCGTGACGGCGAACGAGCTGACTTGACGAGCCATCAAATCGCTTCATCGCAACTTGTGGCGCAACACTTTGGGACTAAGAAAGTCGTCAAGGCGTTCAATACGATTGCGATGACGAAAATTCGCAGCCTGGCTAAGCCGAATCAACCAGCCGGGCGGATTGCGATCCCTATTGCCGGGGATGATGCAACGGCGAAACAAACGGTGGCCGCATTGATTGAAAAGATCGGGTTTGATGTTGTTGATCTTGGTGATTTGGCCAACAGCTACCCGGCTCAAGCAGATGGCCCGTTATTCCTGTTCACCGGTAATGCTGATCAAGTTCGGGCGCAGGCAAATAAGTGACTGCAGCATGGTAGTTCACTTTGCACACAGGAGAAAAAATTGATGATTTTCTTTTATGGTATTTTGTTCATCATCGCGGTGACTTTCTTGTGGGTGATTAGCACCAATGAGTACGCGCAATTGGTTCAGAAAAAAAGTCGCGGCCAAGGGCGTTTGTTTCGGCCTTGTTGCTGGGCTGGATGAGTATTTTTGAAAAGCCGCTCGCTGCAATTGAAGACATGATAATCAAAAATCGGCCTTAGTGGAGAAGGTCTCTCACACTAAGGCCGATTTGTTTGGGGTTATTTTGTTACTGGCATTAACGCTGTCTCTAATTTTGATATGTGCTCATTGTACCGGCTGACCGATACGCTTTTTGTGATTTGCCACAATCATTTTGGCAATGGCTTTGGCGATGTTTTGGTTCTTAAGGACTGGACCGTGTGAATAACTGCCGATCGTATTCTTATAGCGCATGCCTTCAACACCGTCTTCCGGATTGTTACCGTAGCCTTCGATCATCTTTCCTAGAGGTTTTAGCTTATTTTTGTCGTCAAAATAAGTTCGGCCGCTATGGTTTTCAAATGCCTTGACGGTACCGAACTCGGTTTCGTATTTGGTGTCGCCGATCATACGACTGTCCGGTTTGAAGACGGTATGCAGCGGCAAAATACCGAGCCCTTTAATGACCGTCCCTTCACTAGTCTTGTAATAGTCACCGAGTAGTTGGTAGCCGCCACAGATAGCCAGCATCGGTTTGCCATTTTCGATGTAGCGGCCCAAGGTTTGGGCATAGCGCAGTAAATCCTTGGCGACAACGGTTTGTTCATAATCCTGACCGCCGCCAAAGAAAATGAAGTCGTAGTCATCGGCATTGAAGTCGTCACCAAGACTGATGTTATCGACTTGTACTTGATAGCCTTGTTGATTCAGCAAGTAACGCAGAATTTTAACATCCCCGCTGTCGCCATAAGTGTTCATGAGATCCTCATACAAATAAGCGATTTTGATCGTATCAGCCATGGACCGAGCGCCTCCGTTTTTTTGATTGGCAACAGCTTACCACAAGTGAAGGGAAAAAGAGAAGTGAGCTGATTGATTGGTGCTGAACAATTAAAGAAGGCGGGTAAAGTATCAGCTGGAACAACGCCAGACTGGTGCTTTATCCGCACTTAGTTGCCCTGCCATATGAATAGCAGGATTTAACGTTTATGTGCCTTGATCCAAGGTTGAGCCTTTTCCTCAATCGCTTGATAAATTGCATCCATATCCGAGTAGTCACTGATCTCAAACACGAATTCATCTGGCTGATCGTGAAAAGTCGGCTTGTTGTTTAAAATGATGTTCAGCTGGTCAAATTGGTTGTCACCAGTATCTTTGCGAATTTGGTATGTGAAAAACGCTGCTTCATAATCTTGAATATTGTCAGGCTCTTCGTACAACACTTCCATAAACTGGTGGTCAGTCTTGTAGTTGTCCTTTTTTAGCTTATCCCACAGCGCCTGATACTGCTGATGAAGTTCAGTTAACTGAGCATCCGTTAATTGTTCGTTTTCTTTAATTTCTTTACCGTCTAATTCCATTTTTTTCGCCTCTGAGTTGAATTACTTCCTTATTATCGAACTGTGTGGGGGGATTGTCAAAAGTAAGCGCGAGCCGGCGCGGTTAGAAGCCGGAGCATAAGTGGCCTTGGGCGTGATGGCCGGGCTTTGGCCATTGCGTCCAAGGTCCTTATGTGCAGGCTTCTGCGCCGGGGAGCGCGTTATGGGAGTATAGGCCAACTCTTTCTCAATTCTAGTATAATTAAGTGATTTCCGTTACTCCGAGCTGGCTACGCGGTGGCAGGCTGGCGACCGCGTAGCTAAAGTGGTGGGCACGACTTTGAACTCGCAAAGTGCGGTTTTCAAAGCTCGGCCTTGGTCTAAAGCGGAGAAGCCCACTCCGCTTAAGACCAATTTCACCACTGAGTCCGCCACCGCTCCGCCAGTTCTTGCTTTCCATCCAATTATCCAAACAAGATACTCAACATTTGTCAGGTAATATCCAAGATGGCTCGACTTCTTTAACGCCAGTGAAAACTAATTGTCTTGTTTCAAGTCGACACTTACCTCACTAAGAATACAGTTGAGCAGACGGCGCTTTTACGTTACACTTGACGGGTACGTGAAACCCTGTTTGTTCCACAAAATCAAACCCAAAAAAACGGAGGCAGACATGGATCCAACAGCTTTTGTCCACGCCTTGGCTGATCACGGTATCGTGTTGAATGACCACCAACAGGATCAGTTTGCGGCTTACTATCAGTATCTGATCAGTGAGAACGAGAAAATGAATCTGACTGGTATCACTGCTGAAGGGGACGTCTACCTCAAGCACTTTTATGATTCCCTAACATTAGGCTTGGTGGTGCCAAAATTGCAAAGCCAGCCATTGTCGCTGTGTGATGTTGGCGCCGGGGCGGGTTTTCCATCAATCCCCTTAAAAATTGCGTTTCCTCAGTTGAAGATCACCATTGTCGATTCGCTGCAGAAGCGGATTGGCTTTTTGGAACGTTTAACGGCGCGGTTAGAGTTGACCGATGTGCAGCTCTTTCATGATCGGGCCGAGACTTTTGGTGCCAAAAAATCGCCGCACCGTGGCCAGTATGATCTGGTGACAGCACGCGCGGTGGCGGCGCTGAACGTCTTAGCAGAACTCTGTTTACCACTCGCCAAGCAGCACGGGCAGTTTGTAGCGATGAAGGCCGCCGCAACTCCTGAAGAATTAATAGCGGCCAAACCGGCAATCAACCTACTTGGCGGTAAACTCGTTCAGGATGCAGCGCTGACCTTGCCGGAAACCGGGGATACGCGCCATTTGTTAGTGATTGAAAAAGTTAAACCGACACCGAATAAATATCCCCGAAAACCGGGCATGCCGAATAAACAACCATTGGGAGGTGCATAGCGCGTGGCATTATCATTTTTTGGCCATAAAAAGTCAGATGACGAGACGGTCGTGCAACAATTACCGCTTAAAGCTATTGTCCCCAATCAATTTCAGCCGCGAAAAGTTTTTACTTCCGAATCCATTCAGGAATTAGCTGCTACGATCAAAGAACACGGCTTGTTGCAGCCCATTATTGTGCGTGAATACGCGCCAGATCAGTACGAAATTATTGCCGGAGAACGACGCTACCGGGCAATGCAACTGCTGGGGTGGGAAAAAGCACCAGCCATTGTGCAAAAGATGGATGATGATGAAAGTGCGTCAATGGCTTTAGTTGAAAACCTGCAACGTGAAGGTTTAAGTGCGATTGAAGAAGGACAGGCTTATGTTGCGCTGATGAAACTGAATCACCTAACCCAAGGCGCATTAGCCCAACAATTAGGTAAAAGTCAGGCTTTTGTTGCCAATAAGATCCGGCTGCTGAAGCTTAGTGCGCCGGTGCAAGAAGCCATTATGAATGGTCAAATCAGCGAGCGTCATGGCCGTGAGTTGTTAAAACTCGATGAATCCGAACAAGTACCAGCCTTACAACAGGTTTTTGCGGAAAAACTGACAGTCAAGGAAACGGCTGCGTTAGTAAATGAACGGTTGCGCCCAAAGAAGCCCACACCAAAGCCTAAGCCAAAAGTTCGGCGATCAGCGGTGAGTCATGATACCCGCATCGCTTGGAACACGTTGAAACGTTCGGTTAAGATGATTCGGGATACGGGAATGACAGTCACGGCCAAAGAAGAAGATACCGATGACGCATACCGTATGATCATCGAGATTCCAAAAGAGAAGAGATAGGAGGAACTCATGACACATATCATTGCTGTTGCCAACCAAAAAGGCGGTGTTGGGAAAACAACAACGACCATTAATCTGGGAGCGTGTTTGGCTAACCTTGGTAAGAAAATTCTGATTGTAGATGCTGATGCTCAAGGCAATGCGACGAGCGGTGTCGGGATTCAAAAGGCCCAAGTCGAAAAAGATATCTATGACGTGTTAGTCAATGAGGATCCGATTACTGAAGCCATTTTACCGACAAAGCACAAGAATCTTTTTATTGTTCCGGCAACGATTCAATTAGCAGGAGCAGAAATCGAATTAACCAGTCAGATGGCGCGGGAGATGCGGCTAAAGTTAGGCTTACACCCGGTGGCGGATCAGTACGACTATATCTTGATTGATTGTCCACCATCTTTAGGCCAGCTTTCCATCAACGCGTTTACTGCAAGCGATTCGATTTTGATTCCGGTACAAAGCGAATATTACGCGTTGGAAGGATTGAGCCAACTGCTTAATACGGTGCGCCTTGTTCAAAAGCATTTCAATCCAAGCCTGGCAATTGAAGGCGTTTTGTTAACCATGTATGATGCGCGAACCAATTTAGGGGCGCAAGTGATTGATGAAGTGCGCAAATATTTTGGTGATAAAGTCTATACAACCGTGATTCCGCGGATTACCCGGCTGGCTGAAGCGCCAAGTTATGGCCTGCCGATCGTGGATTTTGATCCGAAATCACGGGGATCCGAAGTTTACGAGGCATTAGCCAAGGAGGTGCTGGCTGCTCATGGCGAATAAGAATAGTAAAGGACTAGGTCGGGGGATCGATGCGATCTTCAAGGATTTTGAAAGTCCCGATCTAAGTGCCAACAATACCGTTGAGGAACTGCCGCTGGTCGATATCCGTCCCAATCCCTACCAACCGCGTAAAACCTTTGATCAGGAAGGCTTAAAAGAACTAGCTGATTCGATCAAGCAAACCGGGGTTTTTCAGCCGATTATTGTGCGCAAAAGTGTTTCGGGTTACGAAATCATCACAGGTGAACGGCGCTTTCGGGCGTCAAAACTGGCCGGCAAGGAAACCATTCCCACCATTGTTCGCGATTTTAACGATCCGGAAATGATGGAAATTGCCGTGTTGGAAAACCTGCAGCGAGAAGATTTAACCCCGTTGGATGAAGCACAGGCATATGATACGTTGATCAAACGCTTAAATCTGACGCAAGCAGAGGTCTCAGCCCGGCTAGGCAAAAGTCGGCCCTACATCGCTAACTATCTGCGGCTGTTGACGTTGCCACAGCCGGTTAAGCAGATGTTGAGCGCCAATCAGCTGTCGATGGGGCAAGCCCGAACGCTGCTGAGTCTTAAAGATAAGACCAAGATGGTGGCAGTTGCTAAAAAGACAATCAGCGAAAATCTAACGGTTCGTCAACTTGAGCGGCTCATTAATCAAATGAATGCCGGTACCAATCGGCCAGCGACCAAGGAAAAACCGAAGTCGCCGTATGTACGCGCAACCGAAAATCAGTTAGGTGAGCGCTTCGGAACCAAGGTCAATATTAATGAAGGCAGTAAAGGCAAGGGCAAGATCGAAATTGATTTTAGCTCTGAAAAAGACCTGAACCGTATCTTAGCCATGCTTGACGTCAATATTGATTAACTGGCAAAACAGTTGGAGGTGGGCGCATGTATCAACTACATGATCTGGTGCAAATGAAGAAACCGCATGCGTGCGGCACAAATCGTTGGGAGATCATCCGCTTAGGGGCAGATATCAAAGTACGTTGCACCGGTTGCGGACATATCGTGATGATGTCGCGCCGTGATTTTGAGAAGCGACTCAAAAAAGTGTTGGGTCAGGCAGAACAAACAGACTAAATAGAAAGTGTGAAATAACCAAATGGCTTTAACAGCAGGTATTGTCGGACTTCCCAATGTTGGCAAGTCCACGCTTTTTAATGCAATTACTAAGGCGGGTGCGGAGATGGCAAATTATCCGTTTGCCACCATTGACCCGAATGTTGGGATGGTTGAAGTGCCGGATAACCGACTGGCACGCATCGATGAACTGATTCCCGCTAAAAAAATCATTCATACGACTTTTGAATTCACCGATATTGCCGGAATTGTCAAAGGTGCTTCTAAAGGGGAAGGACTGGGCAACAAGTTCCTGGAAAATATTCGGCAAGTGGATGCGATTGTTCATGTTGTCCGTGCGTTTGATGATGACAACATTACCAGCGTCACCGGTAAAGTCGATCCGCTAGAAGATATGGCCACCATTAATATGGAACTGGCCATTGCGGATTTGGATTCAGTTAACAAACGCTATGCCAAGGTCGAAAAAGTGGCGCGGACACAAACAAACGATAAAGAAGCTCAGGCTGAGTTTAAAGTGTTGCAAAAAATCAAGCCAGTGCTCGAAAACGGCGGCATGGTACGCAGCATCGACTTTGATAAAGACGAGCAAAAAATTGTCAAAGGCCTTTTTCTGCTCACGAGTAAGCCAGTTTTATATGTCGCTAATATTGCCGAAGAAGCGATGGCTGATCCGGATTCAGTCGACTATGTTAAGCAAATTAAAGCCGAAGCCGCTAAAGAAGGTGCCGAAGTTATCGCCATTTCCGCCAAGACTGAAGAAGAAATTGCGGAGTTGGACGATGACGAAAAAGCTGACTTTTTGGCAGCGGAAGGCGTGGATGAATCTGGCCTCGATAAGCTGATCAAAGCGAGCTATCATCTTTTGGGGTTGGCGACCTTCTTTACAGCCGGTGGCAAGGAGACTCGTGCGTGGACATTCCGTCGCGGCATGAAGGCGCCTCAAGTAGCCGGTATCATTCATTCAGACTTCGAGCGTGGGTTTATTCGGGCAGAAACCATGTCTTTTGCCGATTTGGATAAATACGGTTCCGTTCAGGCGGTTAAAGAAGCCGGACGTTATCGCTCCGAGGGTAAAGAATACGAAGTGCAAGATGGGGATATCATTGAATTCCGGTTCAATGTTTAAGCTGACTGGTCAAATAAGGCCCGCAGTGATGATGATTTTTTAAGATAGGAGTTTCAAATGGCAGAAAAGCATGAAGCAGACACGAGTCAAGCGGTAGACAGTGCTGCAGTTGATCAACAGCAAGCAGCAGGCGGTACTTCTGAAGCTTCGTCCGCAACCGATGCGGCAAGTAAGAATGCCCATGTTAAACAGGTGCGGCCGGCTTCAACAGTTCCGGAAATGATTGAACAACTCACCAAAAAGAATGATGAGTACGTGTTCAAGTTGCGGCGTGAATTGAAAGATGGCGGCATGTCTGCAACTGATGAAGAGACCTTACTTAAGACGATGTTGCCGGAAATGATTACGGCGCAACGTCAAGGCAAGCCCGCTACCCAGCTATACGGGCCGGTAACGGTGAAGGCAAACGAAATTTTGCATACGCCCAAGCCTGAACCCAAGAAGCCAATGTGGTTACTGATTGTCGATCAAAGCCTGTTCTTTATGGCGATTTTGGCGGTTATGTACGGTGCTTTGGCCTACTTCAATCCCAAGACCCAGAACACGGCTACTAGCGGTTTTCTTAGCCTCTTGCTGCTGAGTTTTATGGCCGGAATTTTCTTCGTGTACTACGCCGACTGGATGCAAAAAGACAAGAAAGAACGCCGCAGTGCCTGGTTGGTTCTTGGAGGCGGCGTCTTATTGGTCGTTGCGGTTACCTTCCTCAGCAGTGCGCTTGCGTTGCTCAATACGCCGCTGACTCAGCCGATGCCATGGTTTGCCAACATTATCGTTGGGGTTGTTGCTTACGGCATTCACTGGGTGTTGCAGCATCGGTATCATCTCAAGAGCTTTTTCCAACGGTAGACTTGGGAAATCAAAGGTTGTGGTTCTTGAACAACTAGGCTCAATAAACTCAACGGGTGCTAGAAGACAGGATGCATATGTCTTCTAGTGTCCGTTTTTTCTTTGCTGCCAAAGGAAATTAAGCGTGAGTAGCTTGAAAACTAAACGCCTCGGAGCTAATGCCGAATAATAACAGGTGATTTTATGAGCATGATTGCAAAAGACGAACATTAATTTCGCAAACTGGCAACCGTTTTTATTTTGTTCGGGTCTTAATGAACAATTATGAGATTTTCTTTCATTTTTAAGCCTATGATACCGGTCTTTTCAAAAAAATTAACGTCTACGTTTGACGAGGCCAATTTCCGGTAGTACATTAGTCAACAACTAAAATTGAAAGAGGGATTTACGCAATGAGTAATTGGGATACAAAGTTTGCCCGGCGTGGTTTTACATTTGATGATGTGTTGTTGATACCTGCAGAAAGTCATGTTTTGCCTCACGATGTCGATCTGTCTGTACAACTTGCGGACAATCTAAAGTTGAATATCCCAATCATCTCAGCGGGGATGGATACGGTGACCGAAAGTGCCATGGCAATTGCAATGGCGCGTCAAGGCGGTTTAGGTGTTATCCATAAGAACATGAGCATTGAGGCTCAGGCTGATGAAGTGCTTAAGGTTAAGCGCAGTGAAAACGGGGTCATCGTTGATCCGTTCTTCCTCACTGCTGACAAGCCAGTTAGTGATGCGGAAGCGTTGATGAAGAAGTATCGCATCAGCGGCGTTCCGATCGTTAATAATACAACCGATCGTAAACTGACCGGGATCATTACGAACCGTGACTTGCGGTATGTTGATGATAAGAGCGTTCTGATCGATACCGTGATGACCAAGGAAGGTTTGGTCACTGCTCCGGCTGGCACTTCAATTGAAGACGCTGAAGCCATCCTGCAAGCCCGTAAGATTGAAAAGTTACCACTGATTGATAAGCAAGGCCGGCTCAGCGGACTCATCACGATTAAGGATATCGAAAAAGTGGTAGAATTCCCGCATGCCGCTAAAGATGCACATGGTCGGTTGTTAGTCGCTGCCGCAGTCGGGGTTACCTCGGATACGTTTGAACGGGCCCAGGCGCTGTTGGATGCAGGGGTTGATGCGATTGTCATTGATACTGCTCACGGTCATAGCGCCGGTGTTATTCGTAAGATCAAAGAAATTCGCGAACATTTTCCATTAGCAACCTTAATTGCCGGAAATGTTGCAACGGCAGAAGCAACGGAGGCGTTGTATGACGCTGGCGTTGATGTTGTGAAAGTCGGCATCGGCCCTGGTTCGATTTGCACGACCCGAATTGTTGCCGGCGTTGGGGTTCCCCAGTTGACCGCCGTTTATGACGCTGCCAGTGTTGCTCGCAAGCGTGGTAAAACCATTATTGCCGATGGTGGGATCAAGTATTCCGGCGATATTGTCAAAGCGCTTGCTGCCGGTGGTAACGCCGTCATGCTTGGCTCACTCTTGGCTGGTACCGATGAAGCACCAGGCCAGTTTGAGATTTATCAAGGCCGGCGCTTTAAGACGTATCGCGGCATGGGTTCCTTGGGCGCGATGGCACAGGCTCATGGATCAAGTGATCGTTACTTCCAAAGCGGTGTCAATGAAGCTAACAAGCTCGTTCCTGAAGGGATTGAAGGCCGGGTTGCTTACAAAGGCAGCCTTGGCGATGTGATCTTCCAGATGCTTGGCGGCATTGAATCCGGTATGGGTTATGTTGGCGCACCGAACTTACAAGAACTACAGGATAATGCGCAGTTCATTCAAATTACCGGCGCCGGATTACGTGAAAGCCATCCACATGACGTCCAAATCACCCGGGAAGCACCAAACTACTCCGTTCAATAATCAAGATATTCAGTTTAAGAGCTTGCAGTTACCCACTTGAGGCAGCTGCAGGCTCTTTTTTAGTGAGCGCGAGCCGGCGCGGTTAGCAATCGGAGTGTAAGTGGCCTTAAGCGTGATGGCCGGGCTTTGGCCATTGCGCTTAAGGTCCTTACACGCAGATTGCTGCGCCGGGGAGCGCGTTATAGAAAGCGAGCGTGAACCAGCGCGGTTAGGGATCGGAGTGTAAGTGGCCTCAGGCGTGATGGCCGGTCTTTGGCCATTGCGCCTGAGGTCCTTACACGCAGATCCCTGCGCCGGGGAGCGCGTTATAGAAAGCGAGCGTGAACCAGCGCGGTTAGCAATCGGAGTGTAAGTGGCCTCAGGCGTGAAGGCCGGTCTTTGGCCATTGCGCCCAAGGTTCTTACACGCAGACTTCTGCGCCGGGGAGCGCGTTATGGTAATCGCGAGCAAGACAGTTTTAACGTGCGAGCTTACCGTTTTTGATAACGTGCCCGATGAAAAGCGGTCAGTATCGGTGTGCCAAAAGTGGTGGCTATTGCTAACGGCCAAGGAACGGGGCGCTCCGTGGTCGCCAACAATGTTTGCAGCCATTGCGCAGTCGGCAGTAGTTTTATCAACCGATGACTGGAAAACTGGGTGAATAACAGATTTTCACTATAAAAATGGATCAGATACCGCTGTAGAAGCGGGTCATGGATTGGCAACAGCAGATCGTTGCTATTATTGCGATTACCCAAAAACAGTGGCAGTCCCGCGAAGTCGCGTTGTAAATCAGATGTCCGGCTTTTATGAGCACTGGCCATTGCCGGCGTGAGTCGTAACATGAAAACCAGTTTATGTGCTGCTGCCCACAACAACATATTGGCAATAGCAGCATCGGTTGCCGTGAAATTGAAAGCAAGCTGCTGTGCTGCAGGACTGGCGAATGCTTGGCGTAGCTGTGACTGGAGCTCAGTAGCGGTTTGTTTATCTGAATAAAGCACCTGCAGCTGCCGAACACCGCGCAGCCAATGAAGGTGGGTTGCCAAGCGTAGGGTCAGCCATTCGTCTTGGTGGTGAAGCAGCCAATAGGTACTACCGCTTGAATGGGCAATGTTAATACCGGCAATTTGCATCGTTTGCGGCAAACTGGCAGCTACGAGGGTTGTTAATTTTGGCAAAAGAACACCTCCCACCTGAAATGCAAAGCACGCATGGCGCTCGTTTTCTTAGGGTTTTCGTAAAGAATTCCCGGTTCAATTTTGGTACAATGGACAGTGATGTTACAGTCCCTAACGATTGCCGTATAAATGGAGTCAAAATTATGAAGATATTAATTGTAGACGATGATAAAGAAATCGTCGAACTATTGAGCATTTATGTTAAAAACGAAGGCTATGAACCTATTCAAGCATACTCGGGCAAAGAAGCGATTACCAAGCTTGTGACCAATCCCGATATTGCGTTAATGATTTTGGATATTATGATGCCGAATATGTCAGGCATGGATGTGGTTAAGGAAGTACGCAAGGATTCGCAAATTCCGATTATCATTGTGTCAGCCAAAACAGCAGATATGGATAAGATTCAAGGATTGATCACCGGTGCTGACGATTACGTCACGAAGCCATTTAATCCACTTGAGGTGATGGCGCGAGTCAAGAGTCTTTTGCGTCGGAGTCAAAATGAGGTGACCAATTCGGAGCCGGATGTGCTGGAAGTCGGTCCTTTGACGATCAAAAAGGATAGCCACGAGGTCACAACTTTGACCGGCAAACAGATTCAGTTAACGGCTTTGGAGTTTGGAATTCTCTACTTGCTTGCCAGTCACCCGAATCGCGTCTTTTCCGCTGACGAGATTTTTGAGCGGGTTTGGCAACAGGAGTCAATTGTATCCGCCAAGACCGTGATGGTGCATGTTTCACACCTGCGTGACAAGATTGAAGAGGCAACAGATGGTGAGAAAGTCATCGAAACTGTCTGGGGCGTTGGCTACAAGGTCGAGGCCTAGTTCATGAGCGAAAAGGTCAAACTCACTGGTAAGGAAAAGTCCGAGTTGTGGATTGAAGGCATTGTGACAGTTATTTTGTTACTGATGCTGAACTTTGCGTTGTTAGTGCTGATTAATCAGATGATTGCGCATAATCCCGGGTTGGAGAATGCAATCTGGGGTGTGAAGACGAATTTGACTTTTGGCCGCGGCGGTTTTCATCTGTGGAGCTGGTCGAATCTTTTCCTTACCTTGATGGGCATTGCAGACGTCATTGTGGTGTACTGGCGATTGGCACGGCGATATCGGCAGATGCAGATGCGCCACGTGATTGCAGAGTTGCATTATATTGCGGATGGCCACTTGGATCACCGAATTAAATTTGAGGTGAATACCGAGCTGCAAAAAGTGGTTAGCAGCATTAATGCGCTGGTTGATTCTACCGTGAACTCTATGGAAGAGGAACGACGAATCGAACAGAGTAAAGATGAGCTGATTACCAATGTCAGTCATGATATCCGCACACCGTTGACCTCGATCATTGGCTACTTAGGCTTGATTGAGGATCATCAATACCGAAGTGAAGCAGAGCTACTCAAGTACACGCACACAGCGTATTTGAAAGCAAAGCAGATGAAGGTTTTGGTTGAAGATTTGTTTGAGTATACCAAGGTTAAATCAACCACGACCAAGCTGAATCCGGTCCGGTTCAATATGATTGCGATGTTGGAACAGCTTGCCGCGAGCTTTGAGTTGGAAGCCCATAAGAAACACATGCGGATCCTGGTCAGCGGCGAACCGAACCCATTAATGATGGAAGCTGACACTGAAAAGCTGGGTCGCGTTTTCAATAATCTGATCGTCAATGCGTTGAAATATGGGCAAGGCGGACGGCACATTTTCCTTGACGCCCAGCGGATTGGCAGCGAAGTCGTCGTGAAGGTTTCAAATGATGGGGCTCAGATTCCCAACGATGCCTTAAGCCAGTTGTTTGATCGCTTTTACCGGGTAGAAGAAAGCCGCTCCCAAGAAACCGGGGGCACAGGACTAGGGTTGGCCATTGCGCAAAGCATCATTGCGTTGCATGGCGGGTATATTTACGCAGATTCAAGTCCTGAATTAACCAGTTTTGTGATTCATTTACCATTAAAAGTTGGCGCTTCGCTGACGGATAAACAAACTAAATCTAATGAGGAAGCAGGAAAGACGAAATGAAGAAGTTGTTACGTGGGTTGGTTGCCGCAATGGTCGCGGTATTAATGATAGGCGGTGCTGCTCCAGCGGTGTCCGTTGCAGCTGCCGAAAGCAGTGATACAAATCTGGTTAATGCCAAAGCCGCGGTTGCAATTGAGCCCACAACTGGCAAGGTTTTGTATGCTAAGAATGCAAGCACGGTTTTGCCGATTGCATCCATGACCAAGATGATCAGTATTGAGTTAGTTCTCGATGCCATTAAATCAGGCAAGATCAAGTGGGACGACAAGGTGACGTTGGATCAGTCGATATGGACAATTAGTCAAGACCGTGATCTCAGCAATGTGCCGCTGCGACGTGATGGCTCATACTCAGTGCGCGAGTTATATGATGCCTCGCTCATCTACTCAGCCAATGCAGCCATGATGTTGCTTGCAAAGGCAGTAGCCGGCAGCCAGGAGAAGTTTGTTAATCAAATGGATGCCAAGCTCAAGAGCTGGGGCATTACAGACGCTAAAATTGTCAATGTGACAGGACTGAATAATAGTCAGCTGAAAGATGCCAAAGTACCAGGTACTGGCGACAATGCGGAAAACGAAATGTCAGCCAAAGATATGGCACAAGTCGCGCAACACTTAATTAAGGATCATCCGGAAGTTTTAAAAACAACCAGTATTGCCAGGCAGACCTTCCGTAAAGGGACCGATGATGCGATCAATATGGAAAACTGGGATTGGATGCTCAAAGGTTTGGTTTCCTACGATAAGAACCTGCCAGTTGACGGGCTAAAAACCGGGACTTCCGATGCGGCTGGCGACTGCTTTACCGGGACGGTTGAAAAGAATGGCATGCGGATCATCACCGTGGTGTTACACGCAAATGGCGATGCCAAGACACGGCGGTTTGATGAAACCAAAAAGCTGATGACCCATGTTCTGGAAAACTGGAAGACCATAACGCTTGCGAATGCCGGCCAAAGTATTAAGGGCTACAGTAAGGTCAATGTCAACCGTGGCGCATCACGGACAACACCGATTGCACCAAGCGCAAAAGCCGTTGCCGTTGTTCCCACTGATGCAAGTAAAAAGACACTTAAGTATACTTACACACCGGCTAAGGGTGTCAAAAAGAACACAATTGAAGCCCCCGTCAAGAAAGGTACCACGATCGGTAATTTGAAGGTAACCGCAAAAGACGATCAACTTGGCTTTGTGGGTGATAACGCACAAGAAGGCATTACCCTTAAAACGACCAAGTCCAATCAGAAAGCTAATTTCTTTGTCCTGATTTTCCGTGGTATTGGTGATTTCTTCAGTCACATTTTTTAGTCGGTACTGCTGACATCATGAGGTGAATGTTTTGGACTCCCGGTTGGAGGTCAACGCGTTCGCCTTTTTTGTGAGCGCGAGCCAGCCCGTTTAGAAACCGGAGTGTAAGTGGCCTTAGCCGTGATGGCCGGGCTTTGGCCATTGCGGCTAAGGTCCTTACACGCAGGTTTCTGGGCTGGGGAGCGCGTTATGGTAAGCTGAGCGCGAGCCGGCGCGCTTAGAAGTCGGAGTGTAAGTGGCCTCAACCGTGATGGCCGGGCTTTGGCCATTGCGGCTAAGGTCCTTACACGCAGGTTTCTGGGCTGGCAATCGCGTTATGATGGAACAGGATCACGAAGCACTGAATTTCATGGGAGGCTTGTAACATGGTAACGTATCATGAAATTACCCCGGCTGGTTTGGCTAATCTTAAACAAGAAGTTGCGGATCTCAAGGCGATTCGGCCAGCTAAGATTAAGAACCTGGCTGAAGCAGCGGCTTTGGGCGATCGTTCAGAGAATGCAGAATACAGCGCCGCTAAACGCGAATTACGGCAGTTAGAGGGTCGCTTGCGATATTTGGACAAGTTGATTCGGTATGCCAAAGTGACGACGCCGGCCGCGGCCAACCTTGCTGATATCGGTAATTGGGTGACACTTGAATTTGACGATGATCAGGATGAAGACACTTATGAGTTGGTCGGGCCAGCAGAAGCGGGGATGGGGGCAGCTAAACTTGCCATCAACTCACCACTGGGAGCAGCCGTTCGTCGCCATCATGTTGGCGATACGGTCACCGTCACGGCACCGAGTGGCACTTATCAGGTAACGGTTATGGCCATTAGTCCGCATGCGCCCGGTAAGTCAGTCGAGCAGCACGACTGAGCAAACTCCTCGATTTATGGGCGGAAATTTCCAATGCTGATGCGAGGATCATGGTAGCCGTAACCGAATGTCAGAAGAGCAAGCACCTGAGGCGTGTTTTTCATCATGGTTTCAAATAGATCAAGATGAAAGCTGCCACAGTGCTTATGCTATAATGAAGCTTGAATTCACGGCATATAAAAAGGAGTAGCAGCCCAATGGCACTATCACTTAGAGCTTGTATTTTATTATTAAAGGAACATCACTTATTAAAAAGTGCGGCAATTCAGACCACTGAAGATGTCGATATGACCGGCATTGCCTATGATTCACGAAAAGTTTCCGGGCCGACTTTGTTTTTCTGTAAAGGAGACAAATTTCGGCCGATTTATCTGTCCATGGCCAAAGATAACGGCGCCAGAACCTATGTTGCCGAAAAGCCTTACGTGGAAGGTAATGGTTTAAATGCCTTAATCGTCCGGAACATCACGAAAGCAATGGCGATTCTCAGTGCGGCCTTTTTCGATTATCCGCAAGATGATTTGTTTGTGATTGCTTATACCGGTACTAAGGGCAAAACAACCGCCGCTTATTTCACCGAGGCGATTTTGAATGAGGCTCGGCCACGGCACATCGCCTTGTTCTCCACCATTGATACGGTGGTTGGTCCCGAGCCGGATCAACGGTTCAAATCGAACTTAACCACACCGGAAAGTTTAGATTTATTCCGGGATATGCGCGAAGCAGTTGAAAATGGTATGACGCATTTGGTGATGGAAGTTTCCAGTCAGGCTTATTTACGTAATCGCGTCTTTGGGCTGACTTATGATGTAGGCTTCTTCTTAAACATTACCCCTGATCACATCGGACCAAACGAACATCCGACTTTTGCCAATTATCTGCATAATAAGCTGCAGTTGTTGGTCAATGCGCGCAAAGTAGTGATTAACGCGGAAACCGAGCATTTTGATCAGGTCTATGCGGCAGCGACCACCACGACTTATCCGGAGAGTATTTATTTGTTCGCCAGTGCTGGATTCAAGCCTAAGCGCGATGACATTGATATTGATTTCCGATTTGATAGTCAAGAAGCTGATGTCGCCGAAAGCCGCTTTACGTTGGTGCCGGTAACGGAAAAAGCAGCGGCGCTTAATATTGGCGGCCATTATTCGCTTGCTTTAATCGGCGACTTCAATGAAAGTAATGCGACAGCAGCGATTATCGGCGCCGGCCTGGCAGGTGTGGATGCATCTGCTGCGGTGCCTGGCATCGCCAAAGTCAAAATTCCGGGACGGATGGAACATTTTCAGGTTCCGGGTCACGGTACGGTTTATGTGGATTATGCCCACAATTATGCTAGTATGAAGGCTTTGTTATCGTTCCTGAAACGTTCCTACAAAGATCCGCGCTTGCTGGTCGTTGTCGGCTCCCCTGGTGATAAAGGGGTTTCGCGGCGCCCGGGCTTTGCCAAAGTATTAACTGAGTTGGCAACAGAAGCCTTTTTAACAACAGATGATCCCGGCTATGAGGATCCAGCCAATATTATCAATGAAATTGACCTTAAGATTGATCACACCAAAGTTAAGGTTCACAAGGTGCTTGATCGTAAAGAAGCGATCACGGAAGCGATTAAGGCTAGTGGTCCCAAAGATGTTGTGGTTGTTGCCGGTAAAGGCGCAGATCCGTATCAAAAAATTCGGGGCGTCAACACACCTTGGCCGACTGATATGGCCGTTGTCAAGGAAGTCGCCCAATCGTTACAGGAAGGCTGATTTGAATGCGTCAATTTTTCACCGTTATTGGTGGCATGGGGACACCGGCAACCGAGAGTTATGTGCGTCTGCTGAATCAACGCACGCATGCTCATAGCGATCAGGAATATCTCAATTATATTTTGGTCAATGATGCCACAGTGCCGGATCGAACCGATTATATTCTGGATCACAGTAAACCGAGCTTCTTCCCGGATCTACTAGAAGACGTTCGGGCACAAAGCCTGTTGCAGCCTGAATTCATCGTAATCGTCTGCAACACGGCGCACTACTTTTATGATCAATTAGCTGCTGCATCGTCTGTGCCACTGTTACACATGCCGCGGCTGGCCATTCGCGATATGTGCGAGCGATTCCCGAATGAGGAGCGGATCGGTCTTATTGCCACCCAAGGTACGATCAAAGATGGCATTTACAGTCATGAAATCGAAAATACAGGGCGCAAGGTTATTTTAGGAGATCAGGCGTTGCAGGACATGGTGACAGAGCTCATTTATAAGTACGTCAAAGAAAAGGGCGAAGTCAATGCCGAGTTATATCATCGCATCTTGAAACGGATGCACGATGATTTTCAGGTTAACGTCATTGTTCTTGGCTGCACCGAGCTTTCGTTTGCTCAGGAAAAAGCCGGTGATCATCCATATCATGTGATTGATGCCCAAAGTATTATCGTGGACAAGACCATTGCACTCGGTAAGGCTTTTCGGAAAAGTGAGGCAACGGGTAAGGCATTGCTGAATCAAATGATGGTGCGTTAGTGTGCCGGAAAAAGGCGTCGGAAGTAGCTGGTTCATATCAGTAACTTCCGGCGCTTTTATGACTATAGGCATCGAGCGGGTCATGCAAAATAATACTTACTTGTGGTAAGCTTTAAATAGTACCCAATAAAGGAGATGGCATATTTTGGCACATTTAACCAAATTAACTGACACATATACCTTGAGCAACGGGGGCAAGATTCCAATCGTTGGTTTTGGAACTTGGCAGACACCGGATGGGGAAGTTGCCAAGCATAGTGTGGAAGCTGCGTTGGCTGCCGGTTACCGTCACATTGATACCGCAGCTGCCTATGGTAACGAAGAAAGCGTGGGTGCCGGAATTAAGACGTCGGGCGTTGCACGTGATCAAATTTTCTTGACCACGAAGCTTTGGAATGCTGATCACGGTTATGACGCAACTAAGGCAGCGATTGACCGTTCGCTTCAAAAATTAGGTGTAGATTACGTTGATTTATATTTGATTCACTGGCCAAATCCAGTTAAGTTCCGTGACAATTGGGAAGAGGCCAATGCCGGCTCTTGGAAAGCGATGGAAGAAGCTTATAAAGACGGCAAGTTGCGGGCGATTGGGGTTTCAAACTTCCGCGCCAAGCATTTGGATGCATTGCTGAAAACCGCTAATGTCAAGCCGATGGTGAACCAGATCTTCTTAAATCCTAGTGATTTGCAGCCGGAAGTGGTTGCTTATAATGATGCGCATGATATTTTGAGTGAAGCATACAGTCCACTGGGTACAGGCAAGATTTTCCAAGTTGACGCACTTAAGAAGATTGCCGCACGGTATAACAAGAGTGTTGCTCAAGTCGTTCTTCGCTGGTCGCTGCAGCATGGCTTCCTGCCGCTGCCAAAATCGGTACACGATGACCGCATCAAGGAAAATACCCAGCTCTTTGACTTTGAGTTGAGTCATCATGATATGACGTTAATTGATGCTTTACATGGTGAAGCTGGTTTAGCGACAGACCCGGACACCACGAATTTCTAGCGTTAAGTCGTCAATCATGATTTTTTGCGATTAAGTACACGACAGCTGTCAGGTCGATGACAATTAAATAATCCAGCATTAAAAAATTCCCGCAAACGCTCATTGCGGGAATTTTTTTGCCAAATAAGTGCGTGCGGCTGGCGATGGCGAACTGTATTAAGGTAGGGTCTTAGCGCCGGTTTTGGCATTGATTAGCTGGATGTTGTTCTCGGTTAAAAATTCGTGGTACTTGGCGGCGATATCGCCATAAGTGACAATCGCATCGATATCTTGCACGGTACCATATGTGAGCAACGATACCCGGCCGAATTTCGATTGATCAATCAACAGAATTTTGCGATGCGCCTTCTTGAAGATCTCCGACTTAATTAAATATTCGTTGTACTCCGAGTTGGATAATCCGCGAGTGAGCGAAATTCCGGTTGCTGCCATAAAGGCTTTACCGATATTGAACCGGCTGAAAATGTTCATGTTATCAATGCCGGTAAACGATTGGGTGCGGCGATCAAAGTTCATGCCGATGATGACAAGCTTAATATTGGCAAGCGGCGCGGCTTGGTTGATGATTTGAAGATTGTTGGTTACCAACGTAAAAGGAAAATCGGTCGGCAGAAATTCGCCCATCTCCGCAGTCGTTGTGCCAGAGTCAATAAAAATTAAGTCTTCAGGTTCAATCAACTGTGCGGCAGCCCGGCCAATTTGTCGTTTTTCGCTGGGTGCGGCTAATTGACGCTCGCTGTAAACGGTGAGCGGATTGTCCTTTGTGCTATCGGGAGTGGTTGTGACCCCACCATAGACTTTTTTTACCGTACCGTTTGAAATTAAGGTTGCTAAGTCACGCCGCAAAGTGCTTGGCGCAATCGAGAACTTATCTTCGAGCTCTTTCATTGACGCGGTTTTAACTTCGCTGATATAAGCCTGCATCGCATCAATTCGTTCTTTTCTAAGCATGAATGTCACCTTCTTTAAGCCGTCTTCGCTAATCTGATTATAGCACGTTATGAATATATTTTGGACATATTATGACCATGTTTTAAGCTCGATGCCGAAGCATATAGCAGTAACCTGATTTCCGTAGACTCGTTGATAAGTTGGAACGTCATCCAAAGCGAGTCATTTGGGGAGCTCGTGAAAAAATAGACATCACTCGTGAGGCTAGCAAGTACCTGACTAGTTACTTTTATCATATCATTTTACTACATGCCACTTCATTTATTTTGGCGAAGTCGCTCACAAGTGAACATCTAATGATTAAATTATGAACACTTTTTAGTTGACTTTGACCATATCTGCTTATATGATGACAATGTAATCGAAAAGTAAGCGCTTAACCGATACGTGGAAAGACTCTTGAAAGTTTGGAGGTTAATAGCATGCGTAAAGCAGGGGTTGTTAGTAACAAAGGCGATGCTGCACTGGCTCCCCAGCCGGATTTGGGGGTTAAATCCGAAAAATTGCCAAAATCGGCTCGTCGTCGTTTGCGGGTTATCTCGATTATCGCAACATTTGGCGGGATGCTTTTTGGATATGACACTGGGGTTATCAACGGCGCGTTACCGTTTATGACCAGAGCAGGCGAACTGAATATGTCGCCTTCCATGGAGGGCTTAGTGGCCAGCTCGTTAACATTGGGGGCGGCCTTTGGTGCTGTTTTGACCGGGCGCATTTCGGATCGGCGTGGGCGGCACAAGGTCATTACCGGACTTGCTATCTTGTTCGTCGTTTCGACCATCGCCTCAGCATTATCACCGACCGCACCAATCTTGGCGTCCGTGCGCTTCGTCTTGGGCTTAGCGGTGGGCGGTGCTTCGGTTATTGTGCCAACATTTCTAGCTGAAGTCGCACCCTCGAATCTTCGCGGACGAATCGTCACACAAAACGAGTTCATGATTGTTTCTGGGCAGTTGTTGGCGTTTGTGTTTAACGCGATTTTGGGGACAACGTTAGGTCATATTCCTGGCATTTGGCGGTGGATGCTTGTTTTGGCAACGGTGCCCGCAGTTATTTTGTGGATTGGGATGAATTTTGTTCCGGAATCGCCGCGCTGGTTAGCCGCTAATGGCAAATTGGATCAGGCGTTAACGGTGTTGCGGCAAATTCGGACAGAAGACCAAGCGCAAGACGAAATGGAAAAAATTCGAATTTCCTTAAAATCGGAACAAGAAGTGCAAAGTGCCTCGATTAAGGATTTAAAGATTAGATGGATTAGACGACTTGTTTTAATCGGCATTGGCTTGGGGATTATGCAGCAGATCGTCGGTATCAACGTCATGATGTATTATGGCACCACGATCTTACAGACAACTGGATTTGGCCAAAATGCCGCTTTGATTGCCAATATTTTAAACGGTGTAACTTCAGTGGTCGCAACGATTGTGACGATGCATCTCATGGGTAAGTACAAACGCCGGCCAATGTTGCTGACTGGGATTATGGGGACCTTATTCTCGTTGATCGGCATCACGTTGACGAGTCATTTTCTCGCTGGCAGTCCAATGCTACCGTACTTCACGATATTATTGACCGTCATCTATCTGGCTTTCTTCCAAGGAGCATTGGGTCCGCTCACCTGGTTACTGCTTTCCGAAATTTATCCAGCACGTATTCGTGGCTTAGGTATGGGTTTTGCCGCCTTCTTCTTGTGGATCGGTAATTTCTTTGTTGGATATTTCTTCCCAGTTATGTTGGCAAGTATAGGCATGTCGAACACGTTCCTTGTATTTGTCGGAGCCAATATTATTTCACTGATTTTTGCTTGGAAGTTTGCATCGGAAACAGCAGGCAGAACATTGGAGGAAATCGAATTGGACAACAAGTTTGACGATAAGTTCCCTGAAAAGAGCAAGATTAATAAGAATTAAGTTTCCTAAGTCAATTTATTTGAAAATGTAAGCGCTTCATACCATTCTTGAATTGGACAGGAGCGTGTGTAAACGGGTGATGGAGCCAGCGTGAGGACTTTGGACGCAATGACCAAAGGGCGGTCATCATGTCTGAGGCCACTTACACTCCGGTTCCTAACCGCACCGGCTCACGCTCATAACGCGTTCGCCAGCGCAGAAGTCTGCGTGTAAGGACCTCAGCCGCAATGGCCAAAGGGCGGCCATCACGTTTGAGGCCACTTACACTCCGACTTCTAAGCGCGCTGGCTCACGCTCACTATACGAAAGGGGTTTGTTTTCATGACAACGCAACAAGCAGTTAAGACCTTGAAGAATTTTATTAATGGTCAATGGGTTGATGCTAAGACCGATACTTTTGAAGATGTTTATAATCCGGCGACGGGTGAGGTTTTGGCACGGGTGCCGCATTCGACTAGCGAGGATGTGGCAGATGCAGTTGCAGCGGCCAAAGCAGCGTTTGAAACGTGGAAACGGGTGTCGATTCCTAAACGTGCCAAGATTCTTTTCAAATATCAACAACTGCTGGTGGAGCATCAAGAAGAGTTGGGACGTATTGTCACGCAGGAAAATGGTAAGAGTCTCAGTGAAGCGATTGCCGAAGTTGGCCGCGGGATTGAAAATGTTGAGTTCGCGGCAGGCGTGCCGACTCTGATGATGGGGGATTCGCTCTCGGCGGTTGCGACTGATGTTGAGGCCACGAATTATCGTTATCCCATCGGTGTTGTTGGCGGGATTACCCCGTTTAATTTTCCAATGATGGTTCCGTGTTGGATGTTCCCGATGGCGGTTGCAACAGGTAATACGTTTGTGTTGAAACCGTCAGAAAAGACACCGCTTACCAGCCAGCGTCTGGTTGAGTTATTCCAAGAAGCTGGTCTGCCCGATGGCGTTTTGAACATCGTCAACGGGGCGGTTGATGTCGTCAACGGTCTGTTGGATCATCCCGATGTCAAGGCAATTAGTTTCGTGGGATCCGAACGAGTTGGCGAATATGTCTATAAGCGCGGCAGTGATCATTTGAAGCGCGTCCAGGCATTAACTGGCGCTAAGAATCACACGATCGTTTTAGCCGATGCTGATCTCGATGCTGCAGTTAAAGGCATTATCAGTTCGTCATTTGGATCCGCCGGCGAACGCTGCATGGCGACGTCGGTTTTGGTGCTGGAAGAAAGTATTGCTGACAAGTTTATGGCGAAATTTACGCAGGCAGCTAAAGACATCAAAATCGGTAATGGTCTGGATAAAGATGTTTTCCTTGGACCAGTGATTCGTCAGGAGAATCAGGAACGGACGTTGAACTATATCAAGACCGGGGTTAAGGAAGGCGCCAAGCTGGTCTTAGACGGGTCAGCAGAAGCCGAGAAGCGTGATGGTTATTTCGTTGGGCCAACTATTTTTGAAGATGTCAAAACCGACATGACCATTTGGCACGATGAGATGTTTGCCCCGGTACTGTCCGTGATGCGTGCAAAAGATTTACCGGAAGCGGTTGCCATTGCCAATCAGTCCGAACTAGCCAATGGCGCTTGCCTGTTTACGGATTCGGCCGCATCTATTCGCTACTTCAGAGAAAATATTGATGCGGGCATGCTGGGTATTAACTTGGGCGTTCCGGCACCGATTGCTGTCTTCCCATTTTCTGGCTGGAAACATTCATTCTTTGGCACCTTACACGCTAACGGCAAGGATAGTGTGGACTTCTACACGCATAAGAAGGTTGTGACGGCAAGATATGACCAGCATCGTTTTAATTAGAAATTCCAGATGTTTGACGAGGAGGCATTAACGATGAGCTTGTTGTATCCAAAGCAAAATCAGGAAATACAGCCGGGCGTTCATTTGATTCAAGACGTCAATGCAACGAATTCTCCCATGAAATACACCGCAGTGAAAGTCTTGGAGCTTGATGCGCAACGTTCATTTGCCGAGACTTTAGGTAACTTCGAGGCCGGTATTGTTATTCTGGCGGGTAAAGTGACCGTCACTGCCGGTGATCAGCGTTTTGAAGGTATCGGTCAACGGCAATCAGTCTTTGACAAAATTCCGACAGACAGTGTTTATGTTGGAACGGGCTTATCCTTTAAGCTTGCCGCACAAACTACCGCGAAGGTTCTGATTGCATACTCGCCGACCACGACTTCATTTCCGGTTCGGTTGATTAAGGGCGATATTCATCAAATCGAACATCGCGGCAGGTATCAAAATAAGCGTCTGGTTCAAAACATCTTGCCGGATGATCTCCCATTTGCGGATAAGTTATTGCTGGTCGAGGTTTACACGGACTCCGGAAACTGGTCCAGTTACCCGCCACATCGACATGATCACGATAATTTACCGACAGAATCGCTGTTGGAAGAAATCTATTATCACGAAATGCAGCCGAAGCAAGGATTTGTTTTTCAGCGGGTGTATACCGATGACTTATCGCTTAACGAGACGATGGCAGTGCAAAACCAAGACGTTGTGATTGTTCCTAAAGGCTATCATCCTGTTGGTGTGCCGGATGGGTATGACAGTTATTACCTCAACATTATGGCGGGACCGATACGAGTTTGGCATTTTCACAATGCGCCAGAACATGCCTGGATTATTGATCGAAAGTAATGAAAAAGGATAGCTTTGCAGCTAAGTTGACGAGGGGGAACATTTCAAATGTCACAAAAATTCGATTTGATTGCTATTGGTCGAGCAGCAGTTGATTTAAATGCGGTTGAATATAATCGACCTTTAGAAGAAACTAAGAGCTTTGCAAAATTCGTTGGCGGATCGCCGGCAAATATTGCAATCGGGTCAGCCAAATTAGGCCAAAAAGTAGGATTCATCGGGAAGGTGTCTGATGATCAGCTGGGTCATTATGTGACGCAATACATGGCAGACGTTGGCATTGACACAACGCAAATGGTCAAGGATGATGCGGGCCACAAAATTGGCTTAACGTTTACTGAAATCATTAGTCCTGAAGAAAGCGATATTTTGATGTATCGAAATGAAGCCGCCGATTTATATCTGACAACGGCTGATGTTTCAGAAGAATATTTAGCGCAAGCCAAGATGTTGGTGATTTCCGGGACCGGATTAGCCCAAAGCCCGTCGCGAGAGGCGATTTTAAAGGCACTCACAGTTGCAAAGTCACTTGGGGTTGAAGTGGTGTTTGAACTGGATTATCGCCCGTATACCTGGAAAAATGCCGAGGAAACGAGTCTTTATTATCAATTAGTTGCCCAGCGTGCAGATGTGATTATTGGCACGCGTGACGAATTTGATGTTCTGGAAAATCATCACGGTAACACGAACGAGCAGACAATTGCGACACTTTTCAAATATGATCCTAAGCTAATTGTCATCAAAAGCGGGGTTCAAGGGTCAAATGCGTATACAAAAGCCGGCGATCATTATCATTTTGGAGTTTTCAAGACGAAGGTTCTTAAGAGTTTCGGCGCTGGCGATTCATTTGCTGCCGGGTTCCTATATGCTTACAGCCACGACTTGGGAATAGAAACTGCCTTGAAGTATGGCAGTGCTGCAGCGTCTATTGTGATTAGTCAATTAAGTTCTTCAGAAGCGATGCCGGATTTGGCGAAACTCACGGCATTTATTCACGAAGCAGAGAGGCAGGAGGTGCATTAGGATGAGCGCAATGGAGTTGAAGTCGCAAGGACGAGAAGCAGAGTCAGCCGCGGCAGATACAGTTCGATTGACAACCGCGCAGGCCCTCGTGCGCTTTTTAAACCAACAATATCTTGATGTTGATGGTGAGGTCACCCCGTTTGTCGAAGGGATCTTTGCAATTTTTGGCCATGGCAATGTACTGGGTTTGGGGGAAGCCTTGCAGGAAGACCCGGGGCACTTAAAGGTTTATCAAGGGCATAACGAACAAGGAATGGCCAGCACTGCGATTGCCTATAGCCGTCAGTTGTATCGCCATAAGATTTTTGCGGTGACTGCTTCGGCAGGTCCGGGTTCGGCTAACTTTGTCACGGCGGCGGGAAATGCATACGTGAACAACATTCCGATTCTCTTTTTGCCCGCGGATACATTTGCCACACGTCAACCGGATCCGGTTTTGCAGCAAATTGAAGTGGATAGCAGCGCAACTACTACCACGAACGATGCGTTGAAGCCGGTGTCGCGGTACTGGGATCGCATCGAACGGCCTGAGCAGCTGATGAGCGCACTTTTAAAAGCCTTTGAAGTACTGACAAATCCTGAAACAGCGGGTCCGGTCACGATTGCGTTGCCACAAGATACCGAGGGTGAAGCTTATGATTATCCGCGTAGTTTCTTTAATAAGCGCGTGCATGTGATCAAGCGGATTCAACCGAGCGCGGCGGAAGTAACGGAAGCGGTTCAACTCATTAAGGCCAGTCGCTATCCTGTCTTAATTGTGGGTGGTGGCGCCAAGTTCAGTGAAGCCGGTTCGGCAATTGAAGCTTTCTCGGATAAGCTAAATATTCCGATTGTTGAAACACCAACTGGCAAGTCCACTATTTCGGCAACGTTTGCCAATAATATGGGCGGTACCGGGATTCTAGGAACAGCAGCGGCTAATGAAGTGGTCGCAAAAGCGGATCTCATTATTGGTGCTGGAACTCGCTATACAGACTTTACAACAGCTTCCAAGACGGCTATTCATCCGGAGAAAACCCGCGTGCTTAACATTAATTTGAATCGCATGCAGTCGTATAAGTTTGACGGCTTTCCGATTGTGGCAGATGTCCGGGATACACTGACCCAACTGACTAGTGAATTGTCCGGATATCAAAGTGACTTTACCAACCTCGCAGACCTCAAAGCTGCTTGGCAACAGGAACGGCAGCGTTTGGCCCATACAAACTATGATGCGCCAGATTATACGCCTGAGGTTAAGGGTCAATTCAGTGCGGCAACATTAGCTGAGTATGCCGAGAAGTTACAAACCCATTTCACTCAGACGGAAGCGGTTATTGCTGTGAATGACACGATTGCGCCGGATAGCATTATTGTTGCTGCAGCGGGATCGTTGCCAGGGGATGTTCAACGAATCTGGGATCCAGTTGTACCCAATACCTATCACATGGAATATGGGTATTCCATGATGGGTTACGAGGTTCCGGCAGCATTGGGGATTAAGTTGGCACAACCGGATAAAGAAAGTTATGCCTTGGTTGGTGACGGCAGCTTCATCATGTTGCATTCAGAACTTGTCACCGCGCTGCAATATCATAAGAAGATCAACATTTTAGTCTTTGATAATTCCGGATTTGCTTCCATCAATAACTTACAAATGGCTCAAGGCAGCAACAGCTATCGAACCGAATTTAGAACTGCCGACCATGATATTTTAACAATCGATTTTGCCAAAATTGCGGAAGGATATGGGGCTAAAACTTATCACGTCAATGATCGTGACAGTTTAGTCGCTGCCTTGGAGGATGCCAAGAAGCAAACAGTTTCGACATTAATTGATATTAAAGTGCTGCCTAAAACGATGACACAAGGATACGGCCAAAGTTGGTGGCGAGTGGGGGTTTCCGAGGTATCCGACAATCCAAACGTCCAAAAAGCGTATCAAGACATTCAGACAGGTATTGATCAGGCATTTAAATACTGAGGAAAACAACAATACAAAGGAGCGATTGACATGGTTGTCAAAGTTGGGGTTATCGGTACGGGCGCAATGGGACGTGCACACATTGATCGGCTAACCAATGTTTTAACCGGAGCTGAAGTCATTGCCGTCACGGATATTGATCAAGAAGCTGCCCAAGCCGCTGTTCGGGACTTTAAGCTTAACGCAAAGGTTTATCCGGATGACACGAGTTTGTTAAAGGATCCGGACATTGATGCCGTTTTTGTTGTTAGTTTTGGCGGTGCACATGAGGCGACTATTCTCAAAGCCTTAGACACCGATAAATTCATTTTCACCGAAAAACCGTTGGCAACGACCCTTGAGGGAGCTAAACGGATCGTGGATAAGGAAATAGGCAAACCGCGAAAAGTCATTCAAGTAGGCTTTATGCGCCGGTATGATGAGGGTATCCATGCCTTGAAGACTAAGCTGGATTCGGGCATCATCGGAACGCCGTTGGTTGTGCGCGCCAGTCATATTAATCCTAATGTTGCGGCCAATTATTCCAATGAAATGGCCATTACGGATACATTGATTCATGAAATCGATGAAATGCATTGGTTACTTGATGATGATTATGCATCGATTCAAATCACCTATCCGCGCCAGTCAAGTCAGGTGACCAATGAAGGGTTGCGGGATCCGCAATTAGCCACATTGACCACCAAAAAAGGAACGGTCATTCAAGTGTTGGTTCATGTGACGGCGCAGTACGGTTATGAAGTCAAACTCGAAGTTGTCGGCGAAACCGGAGAATTAAAGCTACCGGATTACGGATTCGAGCCAATCGTTCGCACCCAAGCAACTCAGCAAACCGCTATGGAAACAAGTTGGGTAAACCGCTTCTTGCAAGCGTACAACACCGAAGTTCAGGAATTTATCGATCACGTGGCTAAGGATCAGTCACCGGTCGGCCCGAGTGCTTGGGATGGGTATGTTGCAGCGGTGACGGCCGAGGCCGCGATTCGTTCGCAAAAGGATCAAGAACCGGTTTTGATCAATGTTGCCGAGACGCCAACATTTTATCAAACGAATCAACCGGTAAAGGCTTAGCCATCTAGTCAAGCAATGTAAAAAAGAGGGGGAAAACGCGATGGTTCAAAGGGAAGTTAAAATTGGCATTGTGGGGTTAGGACGACTTGGTAAAATCCATGCAACCAATCTAGCCACGAAGATTCCACATGCTAAGTTGCAAGCGGCAACGAGTGTGGTACCGGAGGAGTTAGCCTGGGCACGTCAAGAACTCGGAGTTGAAGAAACCTATGAAGACTTTGATGACATGGTTCAACATGCCGATATTGACGCTGTCTTTATCGTGTCACCGTCTGGGTTTCATTTGCCGCAAATAGAAAGTGCCATGCAAGCAGGCAAGCATGTTTTCAGTGAAAAGCCGATTGGGTTAGATCTGGATGCCATTAAACACACTCAGGCAGTGATTGCCGATCACCCGGAGTTAAAATTCCAACTTGGATTTATGCGGCGCTTTGATGATTCATATGTTTATGCCAAGCAATTAGTTGATGCAGGCAAAATTGGTGATATCACGCTTATTCGCAGTTACAGTATTGACCCTGCAGCCGGGATGGAAAGTTTTGTCAAGTTCGCAACTTCAGCCAATAGCGGTGGCTTGTTCCTGGATATGTCGATTCATGATATTGACGTTATTCGCTGGTTGACCGGTAAGGAAATTGATAAAGTCTGGGCTATCGGCTTAAATCGCGCCTATCCGGTTTTGGATCAGGCAGGCGAGCTTGAGACAGGTGCTGCACTGATGCAACTTGAGGATAAGACGATGGCGATCTTAGTAGCCGGACGCAACGCTGCTCATGGCTATCATGTCGAAACGGAGATTATCGGAACCAAGGGCATGCTGCGGGTTGCGCAAGTGCCTGAGAAGAATCTGGTGACGGTCATGAATGAAGAAGGCATCATTCGGCCAACCTCACAAAACTTCCCAGAGCGTTTTGCCCAGGCATTCTTAAGTGAAGAACAGGCTTTTGTCGACAGTATTTTGACTGGTGAGACAGTCGGCATTACGGCGGAAGATGGCCTTCAAGGGACCAAAGCCGCGCTGGCACTGCAACGCGCGTACGAAAAGAACGATATTGTCAAGGTTACCGATGTTGATAAAAAGGTAGGTGCTTAAAGTGACGATTGCATTAGGAATTGCCCCGATTGGCTGGACGAATGATGACATGCCCGACTTGGGCAAAGAAGTGACGTTCGAACAGGCCATTGATGAGATGGCGCTGGCAGGGTATCAAGGAACGGAAGTCGGGAATAAATATCCTAAAGATCCAGTGGTTTTAAAGCATTACTTGGATCTGCGACATCTGAAAATTGCTAGTGCCTGGTTTAGCGCCTTTTTAACGACCAAGCCCTATGAAGAAACCGAAGCAGCGTTTATCAAGCATCGTGATTTTCTACACGCCATGGGGGCCAAGGTAATCGTGGTAGCAGAACAAGGCCATAGTGTTCAAGGCATGTTGGATAAGTCGGTCTTTGATGATAAACCGCATTTTACCGATGAAGAGTGGCAACGCTTGGCCACTGGTTTGGAACGGTTGGGGGATCGCGCCCATGAAGTCGGGATGCAGATTGTTTACCATCATCATATGGGTACCGGGGTTCAAACAACGGCAGAAATTGATAAATTAATGGCCATGACAGATCCGGATAAAGTGTCTCTTTTGTTTGATACCGGACATTTGGTGTTATCCGGTGAGGACCCATTAACAATTTTTGATCGCTACTATGATCGGATTAAGCATATTCACTTCAAGGATGTTCGTCCTGAACAAGCCCAGCAAGAACGTACTGACCACTTAAGCTTCCTTCAAGGCGTTAAAAATGGCATGTTTACCGTGCCTGGCGATGGCATGATTGACTTCAAGCCGATTTGGGAAGCCATTCAAAAGCAACACTATGACGGCTGGATTGTGGTTGAAGCTGAACAAGATCCAGCAAAAGCAAATCCATTTGAATATGCGCTAAAGGCTAAGCATTATCTAGATACGATCATGACGATTCCCCAAGCAGTTTAAGGGTTCTGTTTGAGAAGGGATATGGTTTTATGGCGTTGATACCGGCAACAAAACTGATTCAAGCTGCACTGGCAGATCACGCAGCAATCGGTCACTTTAATATTAATGGTGCCGATTGGTTGGAAACGTATCTTAAAGTTGCGCAGAAAACCGGAACGCCGATTATTGTTGCTACCTCTGATCGAATTATTGATTTTCTTGGCGGATTCGATTTCATTGCCGGCTATGTACGCTTTATGGTGCAGGCATTGCACATCACCGCACCGGTCGTATTGCATCTGGACCACGGCTTGTCAGTTGAACATGTTTATCAGGCTATTGATGCGGGATATACCTCTGTTATGTTTGATGGCTCTAAGCTGCCCATTGAAGAAAACGTGGCTTTAACCGACGAAGTAGTTCGTTATGCGCACCAGCATCATGTTTCGGTTGAAGCAGAAGTCGGCAGTGTCGGTGGCAATGAAAATGGCTTAATCAATGGCATCCGTTATGCTAGTGTCACCGATGCCGTTAAAATGGCCGCAACCGGGATCGATGCCCTAGCTGCAGCATTGGGATCGGTTCATGGCGATTATGTGGGCCGTCCGAATCTGAACTTTGAACGGATGGCTGCTATTGCCGCCGCTACCAAGTTACCACTCGTTTTGCATGGTGCATCTGGCATTCCTGATGATCAGATTCAACAGGCGATCCAAACCGGAACGGCTAAGATCAATATCAATACAGAAGTGAACACGGTGTGGACTGCAGCTATCACAAAAGCGGTGCAAGCCAAACGTTCCGGTCATGATCCGCAACCGATTCTTTTGGCAGGCAAAAAGGCGATTGCGCAATTAGTTGAAACCAAAATGAAGGCATTTCATATTCTTGGAAAGAGTAAACGCTCAGTGACCTTTGAATAATTGTCCGGTCACATGGCGATTGAATTGGCTCATGTCGGTCATAGTCTAATAAGAATACTGATTGTCAGTTACCGCTGCGTATGAGGAGGGGGAACGATGCCATTAGTTCGATTTGACATGTTAAAAGGGCGGTCACCCGAGACTATTAAAGCTATTTTGCAAATCACCCATGAAGTGATGGTTGCAGCGTTTGAGGTACCCGAGCGTGATCGTTATCAAATTGTCCACCAACATGAGCCATATGAAATGGTGGTTGAGGATACCGGGTTGGGCATACCACGAACGGATCAGGTGGTTGTGATTTCGTTAGTGAGTCGCGTTCGTACGGTTCACCAATTAGAGCAGTTTTATGAAAGTTTGGCAAGGCGCTTATCCGAAGCGGGATTAGTGGATAAGAACGATCTCATGGTCAATGTTTCGTTTAATCATGATCAAGGCTGGAGTTTTGGTCAAGGCAAAGCCCAATTTTTGGATGGCAGTTTATAAAGAGAATATCAAGTAAAGCAGGATGCCTTGGCCGCTTCTGGAACTTTGCCAGAGGAATCGACCAAGGTATTTTTGTGAACGCGAGTCGGTGTGGTCAGAAACGGGAGCATAGAGGCGTTTGGTCATGGTGCTCAAAGTTCGTATATGTGCAGGTTGCTGCACCGAGGCGTCTGTATCGGTGGCGGGCAACTGCTTTAGTTGACGCCATAATTGCGATCACACTAAGTCGCAGATTGTTTGGGTAGGCGAAGAGAAGTGGGGGAGTCGTGATGGGGATAGAACTGACACAAATGGCTTTGAATCGAAAAATTGCTCAGAAGCGGCCACTGGAAAACTTTTTTCAATTAGCCGAAGCTGCTGGCATTCATCAAGTCGAGTTACGCAATGATATGACCACTTCTGATGGCTCAGAGACTGTCATTGATGGCATGCAGGTTGCAGAATTTCAGACGTTAAAGCAAAAATACGACCTGCAGATTTTAACGATTAATGCGATTCAGCAATTCAATAATCCAGCCAAATTAAACAAAAATCGCGATCTTTTGACCAAACTGGCGGAATTGTCGGCGCAAATTGGCAATCAGGCGATTATCTTTGTACCGGAAGTTAACGCACAGGACAAGCGAACCGAGCAACAGCGACTTGATGATGCCGTTAGCAGTTTACAGGTGTTTGGGGACATTCTGTCTGCTTATCATTTGACGGGATTCATTGAACCGTTGGGCTTTAGGGCCAGCACAATGCGGTATCCGTGGACAGCGCTGGACGCCATTAATTTATCTGGCCGGACCGAGTTTAAGCTGACGATTGATACGTTTCATTTCTTCTTGGCACATCTAACAGCCGAACAATTCAAAGCAGGTGTTGATATTAACCGCGTTGGATTAATTCATCTGTCGGGAATTGAGCCGATCCACGCATTGCGAGAAGTTGTGGATGAAGATCGGATTCTGATTACCGAGCGGGATATCATGCAAAACATTGAGCAGGTTCATTTGTTTGAGGCAATGGGTTATCGGGGCCATTATTCATTTGAGCCATTTTCAAGCCGGTTGGCAGCCGAAACCAACCAGCAACTTACTCAGCAGATATTAGCAAGTATTGAACGGTTGAATCAGCCAACTGCAGTGTTTAGTACGGAGGTGACGCAACCATGAAGTTAGCCTATGATCCTTCTATGTTCCGCGACTCAATGACCTTGAAGCAAATGTTTGATGAGGTTGCGCGGTTAGGGTATGAGTATGTTGAATTGTCGCCACGCCGCGATTTTATTTGGTTCTATGAGCACCCAGTAGCTGATCACACGCTAATTAAGCAAGTAAAAAAGTACGCTAAGGATGCCGGCGTAAAAATTTCGTCGATACTGCCGGTACAGCAATGGTCTTCTCCTGATGAACAGGAGCGCGAGTTTGCGGTTCGCAATTTGAAACGTACGATTGAAATTACCGCAGAGCTTGAGGTGCCGGTTTTGAATACTGAATTTGCTGGCGATAAGTTTCAGCCGCTTGTTTCTCAGGGACAGTGGTATAAGTCTATGGCAGAATTAGCGCCGGTGTTTGAAAAAAATAATATCGAGCTGGAAATTCAACCGCATCCCAATGACTTCATCGAATCTAATCTTGCTGCCACACGCTTGATTCGTTCGTTGGATTTGGATTGGGTGCATCAGGTTTGGTGTAGCGCGCACGCATTTTATATGGACGACGGGCGTGGAGATATTCGTCAGCAGTTTGCTGAGTCGGGGGAGCGGATTACCCATGTTTTAATCGCGGATACATTTAACCACAAAGGTAATTTTGGCTTGCGGTATATCATCAATCCGCCTGGGGCTCCGGTAACGATTCACCAACACTTGAACCCAGGGGAAGGAGAAGTCGATTTTACAACGCTTTATCAGGTGTTGAATGAGCGCCATTTTGACGGGATCATCACCAACAATGTGTTTGCGTGGCCTGATCGCGTTGATTGGTCAAATGACGTCACCTTACAATCAATTCAGTCTGGTTTGCATTTGTTGAAAACGTGACAAGCCAGTTGCGGTAATTGAATCAGATTTAGCTTTTTTCTGAAAAACGGCACCTCGAAAAAGAAATCCGAGCTGCCGTTTTTGTATACTTGGAATGGCGTCTTTGGGTAATACGATGTGTCCTATTGTTACTGCCGGGTTGCGTCAATAGTGGATCTGACGCGACGGAAAAGCGGTGCAGTTTGACTGTTGGTTTGAATCGCGCTGATCATGAACAAAGTGTCCATAAGACTGAGCTCAGCGATCAAGGCGTGAAGGGCTTCGGTGCGATAGCGGGATTCTTCAGCCACGGCAACAAAGGCAGCATCGGCCATTTTGGCTAAGTGTGAGCCGGGAGCGCCGGTGATGACGATTAAGGGTACGTTTTGCTTTTTTGCCAGTTCGGCCAAAGCAATTGCATCTTTGTCTTTGCCGGAGTGGGAAGTCAAAATCATCGCATCGGCAACAGTAAGATGTGTTGCAGCCATCAGTTGCATATGGTAATCCGCCGCGTAAACGACCGGAATAGCGGTTCGTAAAAACTTGTGATAACCATCCAAGGCCACGAGATTGCTGGCGCCCAATCCAAAAAGGCCTAACTGATTTGCATGGGTGATCCAGTCGACCGCTTTGGTTAAAGCAGCCGAGTCTAAATTTGTCAGCGTGGTACGTAATGCATCTATATTGGAGGTGAAGATCTTATGAGCCAGCGTTTCGACCGAATCAGCGGGACTAAGCTCAGCAAACAGCGTGTGATCTGGTTCAGGTGTTGATTGGACCAGTGCCATTTTCAAGGCTTGAAAACTTGGATACCCTAGGGCCTTGGCAAAACGCGAAATTGTGGCCGTACTGACACCGGTGATGGCGCTTAGTTCCGCAATATTCGCGTGGCTCGCACGATCAGGGTGCTGCTGCAAATAATCAGCCAGTTTTTTTTCTTGGCGACTTAGATTCGGTTTATAAATCTGCAATTGGACCAGAAAGTCGTGCATGTTGCCCCCTCCATTTCAAGATTATTATAGCATCATTCGTTTGAATTGAAAATTATTTACGAACAAATTGCTTGATTTTTGTAATTATTTTACATACAATGGCACCGTAATCAAGAAAGATGGCTTCCAGGAAGAATGATTCGTTGTTGCTATCTAAGATGAATCGGCGGTGTCTTGAAGATGCACAGAAGTTAAATAATGGTAGATTCATTGGTGCAGAAATTGATTGATGCTCGCGTGGTAGCCACGCCGGCTCACGCGCACGCACAGGAGGTTGCAAACATGCAAGTAGGTATGGTTGGTTTAGGCAAAATGGGAATGAATCTGGTTGCAAATATGCGCGATCATGATATTGAGGTTGTGGCGTTTGATTTGAATGATCAGGCGCGCACGGAAGTTGGTAAGTATCAGGTTAAGGCGGTTGCAAGTCTGGATGCCTTGGTAATGAGCTTGGCCTCACCGCGGATTATTTGGAGTATGGTACCAGCTGGCAAACCAACCGCGGCAACGATTCAGCAGCTGGCTAAGCTACTGAGTCCCGGCGATGTGGTCATTGATGGCGGGAATTCTTATTATCAGGATTCAATTGCGCATGGTAAGTTGTTAGCGGCGGAAGGCATTCACTTTTTCGATGTCGGCACTTCAGGCGGCATGGCTGGAGCCCGCGCAAATGGTAACTTCATGATCGGTGGTGATGAAGAACAGTTTGCTCAGATCGAGCCGCTTTTTAAAGCCATCGCAGCTCCAGGCGGGTATCTCTACACCGGTCCGGTTGGCTCAGGTCATTATTTGAAAATGGTACATAACGGGATTGAATATGGAATGATGCAGGCAATCGGCGAAGGCTTTGATGTCTTAGCCCACAGTCCCTATGCCTATGACAATGCGGCGGTTGCCAAAATGTGGAATCATGGTTCCGTGATTCGCAGCTGGTTGATGGAACTGGCCGGTGACGCCTTTAGTGAAGATGCTGACTTGGCGAAAATTCAAGGGATTATGCATAGTTCCGGTGAAGGTGCCTGGACAGTTGAAGAAGCGTTACGTTTGCACGTTGCCACGCCGGTTATTGCCAGCGCGCTCATGATGCGTTATCGATCGGAAGAGGCCGATACAATGACCGGTAAAGTCGTAGCCGCATTGCGTAATCAATTTGGTGGGCATGCAGTTGATCTCACAACTCAACGTCACTGAGCCGATCTATGCGTTATGGTGCTGGATGAGAGCAACGTTTTGGAGAATGGACGGCTACGATCATTGCCGCTGAAACTTCATGTCGCGAAAACGGATCAGGTAAAAGTTGTTCGAAGTGATTTCAGCATGTGACGCTGGCGGATACAGATTGAAAAAGGAGAAGATGATGATGACGGTCAAATACATGATCGGGGTTGATTTAGGCACCACCAGCACTAAAGTTGTTTTATTTGATCTAAAAGGCAACGCCATTGCGACTGCTAATAACCCATATCCGTTGTATCAGGATACGCCGGACATGGCGGAGGAAGACCCAGAAGAAATTTTTGCCGCAACGGTTGGTGGTTTAACCGAGGTCATGCATCGTGGCAATGTTCAACCTGGCGAACTAGGTGGTGTCTCATTTTCTGCGGCCATGCATAGTTTAATCTTGATGGATGAACATGATAAGCCGATGACGCGGGTCATTACCTGGGCGGATAATCGGGCTGCGGCGTATGCGACCAAACTGAAACAAAGTGATTTAGGGATGACGTTGTTTAAGGCTACCGGCGTACCGACTCACCCGATGTCGCCGTTGGTTAAGTTATTGTGGTTGAATGATGCGCATCCGGAGTTAATGGCGCGGGCGACCCATTTTATTGGCATTAAAGATTATATTTTATTCCGTTTCTTTGGCCGCTATGTTCAGGATTACTCGCTTGCTAATGCGACTGGGCTGTTTAATATTCACACGATGGACTGGGACGATCAGGCGTTGAGTGTTGCCAAAGTTCGCCGCGATCAGTTGCCTGAGCTTGTGGATACCAGCTATCAACTAACCGGTTTGAATGCCAATTATGCTGCGGTGACCGGTATTGACGATCAGACGCCGTTTATTCTCGGCGCGAGTGATGGTACCTTGAGCAATCTGGGTGTAGGGGCCATTGATCCAGGTGTCCTTGCAGTGACGATTGGGACCTCAGGCGCAGTGCGGGTTGTGACGGACAAACCTGTTGTCGATCCACAAGGGCGTTTGTTCACGTATTACCTCGCGCCTAATCAGTGGGTCGTTGGGGGTCCCGTTAATAATGGTGGGATTGTATTTCGATGGGTTCGCGATCAACTTTTTGCTCCGGAAAAGTTGACCGCCGAACAATTGAAGGTTGATTCTTATGAGATCTTGACGGAAATCGCGAGCAAGATTCCTGCCGGGGCAGATGGCTTATTATTCCACCCGTACCTTGGCGGCGAACGTGCACCGATTTGGGATGCAAACGCCCGCGGGAGCTTCTTCGGCTTAACCCGTCAGCATACGCGCGCACACATGGTTCGGGCAGCACTGGAAGGCATTGTTTATAACCTGTATATGGTCATGCTCATGATTGAAGGTATCACCGGAAAACCCCGGGCAATTCAGGCAACTGGCGGGTTTGCCCGCAGCGCGTTGTGGCGCCAAATGCTTGCCGATGTCTTTGAGCAGGAAGTCAATATTCCGGAAAGTTTCGAAAGCTCAGCGCTAGGGGCGGTCGTCATCGGGATGATGTCATTGGGTTTGATTGATGATCTTAGTGCGGTTAAGGATATGATCGGGGTGACGAATACCCATGAACCTAACGAAGCGAATTTCGCGGCTTATCGAGCGTTATTGCCAATTTGGATTCGTTTGACACGCAAATTGGGTAGTGAATATCAAGCCATTGCGGATTATCAGCGGGCGCATCCTGATCCGGCGGCACGCAATCAGGCGCAGGATTAGGCTTTAAGTTTAAAGAGTGGACAGTTTGTGTTTATGTCTTGCAATTATTAGGTGACCGGTTTTAAAGCACTAACTGATGAACGGTTAGGTCGACAGACGCATTTTGAGTTTAGACGCGGCTGCCGTTTTTTATAAACGATATTGTAAGCGGTTTCTGTTGCCGGGATGCGAGATTTTGGTTGGCTCGCGCTCATAACGCGCTCCCCGGCGCAAAAGTCTGCGTGTAAGGACCTCAGGCACAATGGCCAAAGCCCGGCCATCACGCCTGAGGCCACTTACACTCCGACTTCTAACCGCGCCGGCTTGCGCTTACTAAATCCTGAGGAGGAAATTAAATGGACTTACTTGTCTTGATACTAGGTATTTTGTTGTTATTGGTACTCATCATCAAATTTAAGTTTAATACGTATGTTTCCCTGATTATTACTGCAGTTGTTGTCGCGCTTGGTTTGGGGATGGCGCCGGCTAAGATTGCTACGAGTATACAAACAGGCATTGGGTCACAGCTTGGCGAGTTGGCACTTGTCTTTGGGTTTGGGGCAATGCTTGGTCGGTTGGTGGCTGATGCTGGGGGTGCGTATCGGATTGCCCATACCCTGATTAACGCATTTGGTCGGCGGGGTTTACAGCTGGCTGTTGTTTTGGCGTCATTCATTATCGGGATCGCGTTATTCTTTGAAGTGGGGATTGTCTTGTTGGTGCCGATCGTGTTTGCGATTGCGGCTGAAGCAGGGGTCCCGATTCTGACACTTGGCATTCCGATGGCGGCGGCGTTATCGGTTACCCACGGATTCTTGCCGCCACACCCAGCGCCAACAGCAATTTCCACAGCACTAGGAGCGTCTGCTGGTTTGGTGCTGGCATATGGGGTTATCGTAGCGATTCCGACTGTTTACATTGCTGGTCCATTATTTTCAAAACTTGCGCATCGGTTTGTTCCTGATGCGTTTGAGCGGCGCGGTAATTTAAAAGCACTAGGCCCGCAAAAGACCTTTAAACTGGAAGAAACCCCAGGCTTTGGGATCTCAGTTTTGACCTCGTTGTTTCCAGTCATTTTAATGGCAATTGCAACGATTTATGAATTGGTGATTTACGGTGGCAAAATGCCAAAGACCCCGTCAGGCATGGATAATGTAATTGCTTTTATTGGGTCACCAAGCATTGCCATGTTGATTTCGCTTCTGTTTGCGATGTGGGCAATGGGTTATGCACGTCAGTTACCGGCTAAGGACATCATGACCACACTTGAAGAGGCAGTGAAGTCGATTGCGATGTTGCTACTGGTCATTGGTGGTGGCGGTGCCTTCAAACAGGTTCTGATAGATGGTGGCGTTGGTGATTCCGTGAAAAATCTTTTCGTCGGGTCATCAATTTCACCATTAATACTCGGATGGCTAATTGCGGTTGTACTTCGGATTGCCCTTGGCTCGGCAACCGTAGCTGCAATGACCGCTTCCGGACTAGTGCTGCCGCTGATGCAAAGCGCAGGCATTCAACCGGCATTAATGGTGTTAGCAATCGGTGCCGGTTCGTTAGCTGCCAGTCACGTGAATGATGCCGGATTCTGGATGTTCCGTGAATATTTTGATCTGACTATCAAGCAAACATTGTTGACATGGACATTGCTGGAAACGATTATCTCCGTAGTCGGTCTCGGCGGGGTGTTGTTGTTAAGCTTGGTTGTCTAAGCAACTGGTGGAAAACGCCAATATTTAACACTGACAGAGTCGCTCTAACGCCTAAAGTTGGAGCGGCTTTTTGGATCACCGCACCAGTTGTTGCTGTTGACAATGCTAAAAAATCTGTGAATAAAAATTAACTTAATTTGGTTTACATCAGTCAACAATACTTTAGTTCTCATTTACGTCATTCAATCGAAATAATGAAAATTCATAAAAAGGTTTTAAAATTCAAATGATTCGTCTAGTACGTGCGGGCTCGACCAACAAAAATGTTAAATTTACGTGTAAATCGTGATAACATAAATGCGCGTGTGCTAGTTTATCGAGGATAAGAGTCATGGTAGTGATGCGGTCAAATTAGGGGACGCAAAGGCAAAGGTTGAAACGGAGGGTTGTGATTGCTAAACTTGGTGAAGCTAGTTTAGCTGTCATAATATAGAAGCGATCGGAGTTAAAATGAAAACCAAAGAAATTAGCAAATTTGAGCGTTATTTTCTGTACATATTGTTTTTTGAACTGTTTGCTGGCGGTGGTGGCCGACTTATTGCAATCGGGCCGTTGTCGATTCGGCAGATTTTGTTTGTTGGCGTGATGGCAGTATTCCTTGTGCGCTTTATTTTGAACGCTGATACTAGAAACGAGATCTGGGGATATTTTAGGCATCCGAATACAGCGGTTTTCTGGTTATCACTTATCATGTTGTTTTGGGTCGGTATTTCAAGTGCTATTGGAGTCATGCACGGGCATGGTGTGGGATTGGTTGCGACTGACTTCTTCCGGACGATCTACGTTATTATGATCCTGCCGTTTATTTACTACATTGGTAAGGATCGGTTTTCACTTAAAGATCTCATGCGTTGTTTGTTTGCAGCCGCTGCGTTAGTTTCTATTGTTACGGTTCTTATCAGCCTTATCGGTAAGTTTGCAAGTGACATGAGCTTTCATCACTTTTATGATTGGATTAATGGTGTGATGCCAGGAGATTTATTCTTCCGACCTTCAAGGGGCGTGTTTTATAAGTCAGACTTTTTAGTCATGTTTGTTGTGATTATTTCGCTAATTAAACTCGCGGAAAAGAAAATCTCCTGGATTGAGGGAGGCGTTCTGGTTGTTGGATCGCTTTCCATTATATTGTCAGAAAGTCGAGGCCTTTATTTAGGCATCTTAACCGGCATTGGTACTTATGTTGCCGTTAAGGTAGTTGTTTATTTCTGGGGTGATCGTCATTCTTTAAATTTGAACAAAAAAATGAATTTCCGGCGAGTTGCGGTGATACTGCTTACGGTTGTTTTGTGCGGCTTTTTTTACAGTAATGCCACCATTGCTCGTTTTAGCAAGCCAACTAATGCAGATTTGCGCGAGGAGCGTAAATTTAAGTGGCGTGATGCCAATGGGGGAGGGAACGACACGAGTTTGCGCTCGCGGTTTGTTCTTCTTACTGATGCCACGAAGATTATTGAAAAAGGTTCGATTGTCAACAAGGTGGCTGGAAATGGTTATGGAACAGTCATTGGCGATCGTAAGGATGGCATCGAAATGAGCTTTGTTGATATCTTGGTGGAACAAGGCGTTATTGGGCTTGCCATCTGGTTGGCGTTCTCATTACTTCCGCTATATTATTTCTTCAGGAGTTTCTTGCTAAGTCGGCAATTAGCGGATATTTATATTGGCCTTTTGGGAAGTTCACTCTCAATGATTGTTGTGACAAACATTAACCCATTTTTGAATAGTCCAATTGGATTAGGGTTCTTGTTACCTGTTATTGTGATTGCGTATAAATCGTTCATCGCTACCAAAGATAGTCAATTGACAATTAGGCAGGCTTAAGAAGATAAGAACTGCAATTTTAGACTGAAAAGTTGGAGGCAAACGATGAATCGAGACGGCCACAGTTTCTTAATCGTATTGTATCGCCAGAAGCTAAGCAAAAGTAAGACCTTTCAAACACTGAATTCGCAATTAATGGAGAATGATCACTTAATTATTTATGATAATTCTCCGGAGTCGATGTTAGATGTGAAGCCGGCCAATTTAACCTATTTCCATGATGAAGGCAATACCGGGCTTGCAGCTGCGTATAATTTTGCGGTGCAACAAGCACGAAAACGTGGCGATCAGTGGCTAACGATTTTCGATCAAGATACAACACTTCCTGCCGATTTCAACCAAATAGTCAAAACGTCTATGCGCCAAACCGCAAGCGCTGTTGTCTTGGCTCCCGAAGTCGTGCTGGCTGATGGAAAACAGATTTCGCCATTTTGGATCGAAGACGCATTGTTTTTTCATTTCCCCGC
The DNA here is from genome assembly GCF_055413445.1 of Lacticaseibacillus sp. 22. NCBI lineage: Bacteria > Bacillati > Bacillota > Bacilli > Lactobacillales > Lactobacillaceae > Lacticaseibacillus > Lacticaseibacillus sp. 22. The sequence continues at coordinate 42,822 of NZ_JBVAYD010000015.1, forward strand.
TGCGGTTTCCAAAACGCGTGCTGCAATTAATTCGGGCATGTCGCTTAACTTGGCGGCGTTCGAAGGGACAGCACCAATTTTTGATCGCCGATATCCTCTGGACTTTCTAGATTACGTTTTCTTTAAACAGTTACAAAAGGCCGGGAAAGAGCTTAAAGAAATTCCGGTTCGATTGACTCAAGAACTTTCGCTAAACGATTTTCGCACGATGAGCCAAGTTCGATTTGAAAATTTTCAGCGAACGGAAGCAAGGTTTGTGGCTGAATTTTATCCGCGCTTTATCCCACAATATCGCAGGCGCCTATGCTTTAGGCTGATTAAGCAGTTATTGAAGCGCGCCCAGTGGTCGAAACTGAAGGTGATTATCCAGGTGATAGGAGGAGGAATAGCTCCATCATGATTTCTGTTTGTATGGCAACTTATAATGGTGCTGCCTTCATTGATGCGCAGCTCGAATCAATCTTGATGCAGCTCGATGCGGAAGATGAGGTCATTGTTGTTGATGATGGGTCGACGGATGAAACAATCGCGCGAATTAACCAACACAATGATTCCCGAATCTCCTTGATTGAAAATGCGACTAATCGGGGTCCAGTGGGTAGTTTCATGGTTGCGATGACCCATGCTAAAGGTGATTATTTATTTTTAGCTGATCAAGATGATGTCTGGCATTTGGATAAGGTTAAAAAGGTGCGCGCGGCCTTTGAGGATCAAGATGCAATGGTGGTTGTCCATGATGCGATTGTGACCAATCAAAAGCTTGAAACGATTGACTCATCGTGGAATCACTACAATCATAGCGAACCCAATCAGTCGCTGCTGAGAACCTTGCTTAAAAATGGTTATACAGGAGCAATGATGGCATTTCGGCGCGAATTGTTAGCACTAATTTTACCTTTTCCGGCAAAGTTGCCGATGCATGATTGGTGGATTGCGTTGATTGCCTTAAAACATCGGGAAAAAATTGTTATTTTGCCTGACCGACTTATGGATTATCGGCGACATACCGGTAGCGTCACGGGTAAACGGCGAAATCTGGGTGCTGTTATTACCGATCGCGTGCGCATGCTGCAAATGTTGCATGGACGTTAATGAAGAGTTAACGCGACTATCGAAGTGAGGAAGGCAAATGGACACTAAAACAAGAATTGCGGTTTTGATCTCAACTTATAACGGACAAGCATTTGTCGAAGAACAGGTACAAAGCATTTTGTCTCAGGCGATTGATCCGTTGAAAATTGAGCTTCATGTCTATATACGAGATGACGGTTCATCTGATCGTACCCGGGACATACTCGCTAAACTTGCAGACGCACATCCAGACATCATCAGAATTCAGACCAAAGCACCAGGCAACATTGGCGTCAAAAGATCCTTTTTCGTTTTAGTTCAAGACCCGGAAATTGATGCTGATTATTTTTTTCTAGCTGATCAAGATGACATTTGGGAACCGGATAAAATAACCAAGACCCTGGCGGCGTTTCAACCGGAAAAATCTTCGCTACCACTGGGTGTTTATTCAGATCTTTGGCTTGCTGACGCGAATGGGCATTCAACCGGTAAAAGTATGAGTGAGCAGGCACGGTGGCCCAAGAATCTGGCAGTAGATTATCAGTATCTATCATTTGATTATCGGGTCACTGGGGCGGCTTTTGCGTTTAACCGAACTGCAAAAAAACTTTTTACACAAATTCCCAACGCTTTTATTCCGCTGGTAAATATGCATGACTCGTTTATGGCTCTGATCCTTTCTGTCTGTGGTAAACTTATCCAAATTGACGAACCGCTTGTCTTATATCGGCAGCATGGCGACAATCTAATCGGTGGGTTAAAAAAGAAGCGGAGCCTTATTGAGACACTTAACAACAAGAAGCGCGAAGAAGGTCAGCTTATTGTTGACAACCTATTACTTGATGCGTTTCTTAAAAAGCAACATCTTACTATTCGACAAGATCAGCGGGCTATAATAGATTTGTATGTTGATTATTTTAATAACGTACACCATGCATTTAAACGGGTTGCAACGAGTGTTAAGATTTACCACATCATGCATCATCCAAGAAAAAGAGTTTCATTTATATTGATCGCTTTTTTTGATGTTATTGACATGATTGCACCATATGATGAAATAAAAGCTGCTTTGGCATGAGTTATCAGAAACCTTTAATTGTGTGCGGTTTTAGAAAATTCTTAAGATGCTCTTTAACTGGAGCATCTTTTTAGCATGTTGCTAGCCATTCAGGCAACGGGTTATTAGCGTGTCAGCAGTTTGGATGACGCGAACTTGCTAAGTTTGCTGTCGGGGTTGGTTGAAATCTGGTAGAATCACATGGTATTGGTAAAATTGCGGTGATTGGCTCTGAAGTAGTTTCTAAGCTGTCTATCGCTGTTATGAGTGGAGATTTTTATGAAGGTCATTAAGAATTTTTTTTGGAACGCTGGCTATCAAGTATTCGCACTTTTGGTTCCATTGGTGACGGTGCCATACATTAACCGCGTGTTAGGCCCTACTGGTGTCGGCATCAATGCTTTTACAAACTCAGTCGTCCAATATTTTGTCCTCCTGGGCAGTTTGGGGATTAATCTTTATGGTAATCGCGGTACTGCATACCGGCGCGATGACAAACAGGCGATGACGACTTATTTTTGGGAAGTCACCATTTTGCGCTTCCTAGCGATTGGCCTATCAGTGGGCGCATACCTTGTTTTTATTATGATGGTTGATAAATACCGCGTTTTTTACTTGGCACAAGGTTTGCTGTTGATCGGAGCGGCGTTTGATATTTCTTGGTTTTTCCAAGGGCTGGAGAATTTTCGAGTCACGGTTGTGCGGAATGTTCTGGTCAAAATTGGCTCAGTTATTTTGATTTTTTTATTAATCCACAAACCTGAAGATACGATGCTTTATATTTTAATTCTATCTGGCTCGCAGTTGATCGGGAACTTAACATTTTGGCCGTACTTGCGCAACAGCTTAGCACACTTTCCAAAACTCCGGACCTTGCATATTTGGCAGCATGTTCAACCGGCATTTTTGTTACTAGTGCCCCAGTTAGCAATTCAAATTTATGTGCAGCTGAATAAAACGATGCTCGGTATTTTGCAAGGAGTTGCAGCATCGGGATTTTACGAAAACTCAGATAAAATTATCAAAATGCTACTGGCGCTTGTGACTGCTACTGGAACGGTTTTACTACCACACGTTGCCCATTATTTTGCAAAAGGCGATCATGATGCGGTAAAGCGTTCTTTGGAAAGTTCGATGCATGTGATTCTGGTCATGGCATTTCCGCTTGCATTTGGGATTGCAGCCGTTTCTAAATCATTTACCTTTTATTTCTTTAGTGCTAAATTTATGCCAGTTGCGCCGTTAATGGCAGTGGAGGCAATAGTTGTCATTCCGATAGCCATTGCCAGTGCCATTGGGATGCAATACTTACTGCCGACCAATCAGATAAAGTCATACACAACGTCGGTCATCCTGGGATCAATTGTGAACATCATCGTTAATGTGCCGCTCATTCTTTGGTTAGGAACAATGGGGGCGGTTGTTGGCACTATTCTTTCAGAAACGGTTGTAACCGGGTATCAGATTTATTCCGTGCGTCATCAGTTATCACTCGGGGGGCTGTTTAGTGAGTCATGGAAATATTTACTTAGCTCTGTAGTTATGTTTGGTGTGGTGTGGGCTCTTGAGCAGCTGTGGTCGCGTAGTTTAATAAACTTAGCGCTCGAAGTGGTTATCGGAATAGTTGCCTATTTTGTCACTTTATTAGTATTACGACCACACATTGTTTTTAGCTATGTCAAGCCATACCTTGATCAAGTTCGACATCGCTTAGGACATTAGCTTGATTCACGAAAAGTTGTGTCGTGCATTGGTCAACAGAAAGGAATAAAATGTCGATTCAAAAACAACTCAATGCTTTTAAAGGCAAACGCGTGCTTCTCCTAGCACCAAAATTTTTTCACTACATTGGTGAGATTCTTGATGCTATGAAAGATGCTGGTATTGATTGCGATTTTCTTGATGAGCGCCCGTTACCTGGCTTCACAGGCAAAGCGATTGCGCGTTATGTACCGGTGGTTAATGAACGCAAGGTACGAGAAAACATTAGACAGCGGCTTAGCGAGAATCATTATGACTACTTATTAGTCATAAAAGGGGAATCGCTGAGCACCAAGCTTTTGTCTGACTTCAAGCAAGCTAATCCGGGTGCAAAAACGGTGCTTTTCCTATGGGATTCGGTGGCTAATTCCAAGCATGCCAAGGCGTTTTTCCCGGACTTCGACAGTGTGTATACCTTCGATGCCAATGATGCGGCAAAATATAAAATCGAGTTCTTACCTCTGTTTGTCGGATCCCAGTTTGATCCGCGTCTCACGGCAACTGATCAGCAGCCGAATATTGACCTTGCTTTTATTGGGACCGTACATTCGAATCGCAGTGAATTGTTGAATGTGATCGAAGAGCTGGCTCATGAAGAGGCGCTTTCTTTTTATGACTTTCGCTATGTCCAGAGTAAATTGATTTATGCGGTCCGTTATATGCAAGATTCGGCGTTTAGAAAGTCCCCAGAAGGCACGATACACTTTGACAAGATTGCCGCCAGTGAGATGCTTAAAGTATTGCGACAAACGCGGATCATTGTGGACGTGACGCATCCCAAGCAGACTGGCTTGACTGGGCGTGTAATTGAAGGCTTGTCAATGGGGCGGAAGGTGCTGACGACCAACAGCAAGGTTTTGGACTATAGCTTCATTAACCAAGAAAATGTTCAAATCTTTGATGAGCATTTGGCACACCTTGATAAAGATTTCATTACATCGCCGTATGTTGGCAATCCGCTGACGGTTTATCATAACTTTTCGGTGTATAACTGGCTTGGAACGGTTTTGTCCGGTTCACCATACGCGCCAGTTAGCGATTAGTAGATTTATCAATCGCGAGACTTTTTATCTAGGAGTAAACTGCGAGAAAAGAATGATGAACCGATAACGTTCATAGATACAGAAACGGAGATTATAAAATTATGTACGAACCAACCAAAAAACGGCGCGTTGCCGAAGATGTTGCCAAGATTTTTCCTGAAGAAGTGACAAATCAGATTTTTGATGTGATTGCGGTGATGCGTAAGGCCAAACAGATTGTGACGGCGCCGGTTGCGATTGCTTTTTCCGATGATTATACCGATGACGAAATGTATGCGATGATTATTCAAGGCAATTTGGCACCGGCGCAGGAGTTTCCGCTCACTTACAAAGGCGACAAGCCATTCTTAGGTCATGGCTATATCTTAGTGGTCAAGGACAAGCCTAAAACGATCCGAATTGACTTCAGTGCGGCCAATCCATTCAAAACTGCGGAAAAGGACTGATCTGCGGGTGGCCACAGAGGCGTGATTTCACACTCATGGCTGCTCGTATACCGATCATCCACGGATACCGGCTTTTGTGTGATCTAAATAGCACTGGTCTTTTCATGAAAACTTCGGTACAATAGTAAATCGTAATCGTTACCGTTTGCTATTGGGAGGCAGCTATGAGTGAACCAATTTTGACCGTGGACCATCTTCGTTTCGGGTTCCGGGATCAGCAGCTTTATCAGGATTTGAGTTTTCATTTGGATGTTGGCTCCATGACGAGCTTGGTCGGGCCGAACGGGGTGGGTAAAACGACTTTGATTCGCCTGTTGATGGGCCAGTTGAAGCCGCAAGCCGGGACCATCCGTTTTCGTAAGCAACCTTCAGTTCGATTGGGATATGTGCCGCAGTTTCGAAATGTGGATGCCGAGTATCCGCTGTCGATCCGTAGTTTTATTCAGTTGCGCCAGTTGGATCACCTTTTTTTCTGGCATACTGCCAAGGAAAAGGCGGCTTTAGCTCGGGTGATTGAGGCGACACATTTAACTCAAATCGCGAATACACGGCTGGGCATGGCGAGTGGTGGCGAAAAGCAAAAGGCGTACTTAGCTCAGGCGCTGTTAGATGAGCCTAATTTTCTGATTCTTGATGAATCGACTGCTAGCTTAGATGTTAATACGAAGCACGAGTTAATGGACTTGGTACAAGAGCTTAACCAAACCCAAAAATTAACGGTCCTGTTTGTCACCCATGATCTCAGTTTAGCCAAGCAATATACCAACCAGTATTTATTGCTGACGGGGGACAGTTACGAAATGAAGCCGACTGCGGAAATGAATTTGGCTTCAATGCCGGAAGAGTTACGCAACGATGCCGAGAATCGCGGGGTGATCGCATGAATCTATTTGCCTATGCTTTTATGCAAAATGCTTTTATGGCCAGCACCTTTATTGCGATTACAACGGGGATTGTCGGGGTCTTTGTGGTGGCGCGTAACATGTCCTTTTTGGCGCATACCTTGTCTGAGGTTGGTTTTGCCGGGGCGGCGTTTGCGGTGTTTGCCGGCATTAGGCCATTGGACGGGATGCTGCTCTTTACCGCGATTAGCAGTATCAGCGTTGGGCGCATGTCGGTTCAAGCCTCACGTCGGGAAGCATCGATCAGTGCGGTTTCTAGCTTGTTTATCGGTTTAGGGATTCTGTTTTTATCACTTTCGAGTGCGAATGCCAGTTATGCCACAACGATTTTGTTCGGCAGTATTATTGGTATTTCCCAGGGTGACGTGTGGCAGCTGGTTGCATTAGCCGCGGGGGTGTTGTTCACCTTGTATTTTGGTTATCGGCGGTTGGCGTTTGATTCGTTCGATTCGGTCGGTTCTGCCGCACAGGGGTTGAAGAGTAAGTATATCTCGATTTATTTCCTACTTATTCTGGCAGTTTCGGTATCAATTGGAGCGCAGATTGTCGGGAGTTTGCTCGTGTTTATTCTTTTGACGCTGCCGCCAAATGTTGCCAAGTATCTGGGTAAAACGTTGCCGCAGATGATTGTCATCTCGGTTGTGACCGCATTGATCGGTGTCTGGAGCGGCCTTTACCTTGGCTTTTTGACAAACTGGCCGGTTACGTTCTTCATTGCTGCGATTGAGTTTGGTTTTTACTTTTTGGCATTGTGGTATCACCAAAAGACAAACTAAAAGCTGCTTGTTTGTTTTCAAATAAAAATGGCCCTAGAGCGACGAGAATCTCGTTGCTCTAGGGCTATTTTGATATCTGAGGCTGTAAAGAACCATTGTTGGCGCCAGTGGGTTATCGATGCGGTTTAAGTTGACGCAAAAAAGTCGTTACTTCTGCGCGATAATCGTGCTTTTGCTCGAATTGTGCCAGATAAGGAGCATTATGGGTGCTAGTGGCTCCGGTATGCCGCAGCTTCGTATATACCTCTAAGTAAGGCAAGGCAGCTTGTTTGGCTTGGGCTAATTCGGCCGCTGCGTCATATGGAACCTGACGTAAATCCAGATCCGTCATTGCCCCATGATGAAGGCTCAGCAAAGCATAGTCTGCATAAGTCGTGGTTTGTAAATGTGGCCGCGGTGAATACGCTTGACCAATTGAGCCGGGATTCAGTATCACCTGACCACTGCTGGTGTAGCGCAGTAATTGCTGATGGGTATGCCCGTAAAGGGCAATGTCGATTTTGGGGTCAGGCGCGATCTGGTCGAAATTGCTTTGTGGTTGATCCGGATAAAGTCGATGGCCGTGGTTGCTAGTCGGCAAGTTGTGGGCGAGACTGATCGTCAGACCGTCTTGTTCAAAGATTTCGTGTAATGGCCAGTGGCGAATGGCGGTCAGTATATCGGCATTTAGCTGCGGCCATAAATAAGCAACGAGCCGACTAAAGTAGACATCGGTGGGCTGGTTTAAGTCTACCGGGCCGTCCAATACCCAGAATAGGTCATCATCCCAGTTGCCCTTAACCAGATGTGTCAACGGCAGTGCATGCAGTCGGTCCCAAAGCTTAGCTGCCCCCGGTCCCGGTAGGAATAAGTCGCCAAGGAACCAGTATTCGTCAGCGTGATGTGCCTGTGCGTCTTTAAGCACTGCTGAAAAGGCGGTCATATTGCCGTGAATATCTGATAAAATGGCGATTTTTGTCATGCGTTCCTCCAGTGATCGTTCATTGTGACTAAGCCTTGCGTTCCCAGATCGCCTTTACCGGTTGCCACCATGTTAGCGTATAGCTGTTCAGCCAGTTGGGTTGCCGGTAACTGCAGATGCATTTTTTTGGCTTCGTCTAGGGCAATTCGGAGATCCTTGAGAAAATGTTTCGCAAAAAAGCCAGGGGTATAATCGCCCTGCAACATGCGAGGACCGTAATTGCTTAAGCTCCAGTTGGCGCCGGCCCCACTGCCGACCACCGTGAGCATTTCATTTAAATCAAGTCCGGCCGCTTTGCCATAAACCAGCATTTCAGTAAGCCCGGTCATGGTTCCGGCAATCATAATCTGATTGGCCATCTTAGCATGTTGGCCAGATCCAGCTGGGCCAAAATAGTTAACCGACGTTGCGATCGGTGCAAATAAATCCTTCAATCGGGGCAACAGAGATTTTTCGCCGCCTACCATGATCGTCAACGTGCCGTTCTTAGCGCCAATGTCGCCTCCCGAAACCGGCGCATCAATGGCATGAACCCCTTTGTCTGCAGCTTTGGAAGCAATGCTTTTGGCTAGTGTTGGCGTACTCGTGGTCATGTCGATGATTAAATCACCGGCGTGGGTGCCAGCAAGAACCCCGTCACAGCCATAATAAACGGTTTCAACGTCCTGAGGAAAACCGACCATGGACATGACAACATGACACTGTGCCGCCACCGCATGCGGAGATTCCGCCCAAGTGGCCCCGGCATCTAGCACTGTTTGCGCGTGGGCTTTTGTGCGGTTGTAAACGATGACCTCGTGACCGGCATTAAGAAAGTTTTTAACGATCCCGGTACCCATAACACCGGTACCAATAAATCCGAGTTTCAAACGACTCATCCTTTCTGCAAGATTTTTTCCAATTCCGTCAAGCGCTGTTCAAATACTGAAAAGGCGGCTTCAAGATAATCGGGTTTGGTCATATCAACGCCAGCTGTTTTCATGGTGTCAATGGCATACTTAGAACTCCCTGACTTCAAATAGTCTAAGTAATGGGCAGCCGCGTCAGGTTCACCGCTACTGATGCCCGCTGCTAAGGTTGAGGCAGCAGCAAAGCCGGTTGCATACTGGTAAACATAGTAATTGTAATAGAAGTGCGGAATGCGGGCCCATTCAAAGGCAATTTCCGGATCGCGTGCAACTTCCGGTCCATAATACCGGGCGTTGAGATCGGCGTAATATTGTGACATGCTGGTGGCCGTCAACGGTTCGCCTTGCTGATCCTGTTGGTGAATCCAGTGCTCGAACTCGGCAAATTGTGTCTGACGGAAAACAGTTCCTTTAAAACCATCGAGATAGTAATTCAAAATGTAGGCTCGTACTTTGGGATCATCCGAATGTGTCAGGAAATAATCAGTTAACAGGTTTTCGTTGGTTGTTGAAGCAATTTCGGCAACAAAGATCGGATAATCACCATAGACATACGGCTGATTGTGACGCGTGTACCAACTGTGGACGCTGTGGCCGGTTTCGTGAACCAACGTATAGAGTTCATCAACGGCATCGTGCCAGTTCAATAAGATGAACGGATTGGTATCATAAGCACCACCGGAATAGGCACCTGAACGTTTGCCTTTATTTTCGACAACATCAATATAGCGATTGTCAAAAATTTCGCGAACATGCTCAAGATAATCATCGCCTAGTGGGGCTAAAGCTTTTAAGGCCTCTGCTTTGGCTTGTTCAAGCGTATAAGTCAACGGCGGCTGGCCAGTCAGTGGTGTGTAAATGTCATACATGTGTAACTGATCGACTGCCAACACCTTTTTACGCAAGGCGACATAACGATGTAAAAGCGGCAGGTGGGTGTTAACCTGGTCGATAAGCGTCGTGTACACACTTTCCGGAATGTGATTACTTGCCATAGCGGCAGCACGCGCATTTTTGTAATGATGCGCTGTCGCGTTGAAATTATGGGCTTTCACTTGACCACTTAACGTTTGCGCAAACGTATTTTTTAAACTTTCGTAAGCACGCAGAAGGGCCTCGAAAGCCTCCTTGCGTAATTTACGGTTAGTCGAGCGAATCAACTGACCGTACAAACCGTTACTAAGCTGGACGGTTTCGCCATCTTCATTTTCAACAAACCCGAATTGCAGATCAGAGTTGTTTAATACATTGAAGGTCGCGTGACTGGCATTTAAGGCATCGCCCGCACTTGCAATCAAGGCCTCGGCAGCGGTTGTCAAGACGTGTTCTCGATTTACCGTGATGGCATCAATAAAATGTCCGAATGGCTTCAAGCTTTCAGTGTCACGCCAGGCCGTTAATTTGTCGCTTGGGATCGCCAGAATTTCCGGATCCAAAAACGCTAACTGACTGGCTAATTCAGCACCCAGGCTTTCAGCTTTGGCATTCATCGCCTGATAAGTGGCGTTACCGGTATCTTGATCGCTTTTTAAACTTGAATAGACGTAAACCTTCTCGAAGCGTCGAAAAACTGCAAGTACGGCTTTAATGCCGGTAACAAGGGCGTCTGCCGAGTTGCCTAACGTTCCTTTCAATGCGACGGCCGCTTTGGCTTGGGCACGGACAGCTTTAAAGTCGGTTTCCCAAGCTGAATCATCTGGATAAATCGTTGTCAGGTCCCAGGTCAATTGCGTTGGGACATCCTCTCGTGCTGGTAAATGTTGCATCTAATCAGCTCCAATTTCTAATATTTCTTTAATGTTACCATATCAAGCCGATTTTTGAGCTAATTCCCTTTTTTCTTCATAATTATCTGATACACTACCGTGGAAACTAAAACTGGAGTGAAGCACATATGTCCAAGCAACAAAAATCTGATCTACGAATCAAAAATCGCAAACCCAAACGGCGCCATCCGATTTTACGTGCGGTGGTTCTCATTGTGCTCGTGGCCCTTTTTCTGGCGGGTGGCTATGCAGCCAGGTTCTACTCACAAGCAAAAAAAGCAGTTGCGAAGACTTATGACCCGGTTAGCACGAAAACAGTCAATTCCGACCTCAATGGCAAAAAGCCAATCAGTATTCTTTTGATGGGTACCGATACCGGTGCTTTTGGCCGCACGGATACAGGTCGTTCCGACACGTTGATGCTTGTGACCATCAACCCTAAAGAAAAGAAAACAACGATGCTCAGTATTCCCCGCGATACGTTAGCAGAAATGGTGGGGACAGGCGATCAATCACCTACCTATGAGAAAATCAATGCGGCATACTCATATGGCAAGTCAGACGCGGCGATCAAAACCGTTGAAAAATTATTGAATGTTCCGATCAACTATTATGTGACCGTCAACATGGAAGGACTACAAAAGATTGTCGATGCTGTCGGTGGAGTGGACGTTAATGTGCCGTTTACCTGGACGGATGCAAATACAGGCGGGCAAACCTTTAAAAAAGGTAAGGCGCATCTTAACGGTGAACTCGCTCTTGCCTATGCCCGGATGCGTGATGAAGATCCAGAAGGCGATTATGGCCGGCAAAAACGTCAGCAGGAAGTCATCAATCAGATTGTTAAACACCTGATGTCAGTTAAATCACTGACGAACTATCAGAAGGTTATGGACTCGCTGTCATCTAGCATGCGAACCAATCTTACTTTTGATGACATGATGGCAATCGCCCAAAATTATCGCAGTTCGGCTTCAACGATTGAGCGCAAACAGCTGCAAGGCATTGGTGTTTATATTGATAACGCGGCTTATCAGGTTATGAAGACTGATACGCTTCAAAAAGCATCTGATGAAATGCGTGCTCAGCTAGGCTTGTCAAAGAAGACATTGAATAATTTCAATACCCACCAAAACGAAATTAACAATTCGCTTGGGTTCGATTGGACTGGCAATAATCCGGTTTATACGGTTTCACTTGATGGTGTGACCACAGGACCTTGAAGCGTTTGATAAAGTTAGTGTCAAAAAGCATGGCCACTTCGGTATTTGAAGGCGACCATGCTTTTTTGTGTCTTATGGAAATGATGATGAAGGTGGCATTTAAAATGGTTACTCTGGATCAGGTAAATCAGGTGCCAATTTTGCGCCGCTTAATTTAGCAGCAGCAAGACCACTTAAGAAGCCAATGATAAGGAACGGTACAAAGTCCATGCCAACTGAGAACCAAGGAATAAAGGTGGTAGCAAAGTGCTGAATGGCTGCGAAGAATGGCAGTTGCGCTAAGCTCGTCGGCAGGGCATGAATCGCATCAAGCAATGCGGGAACCAGCGTGAAACCGATCGTCGTTTTGTAAATCCGGGTATTTTTGCCAATCCAAGGATGAAGCAAGCCTAACATAATCAGCGCAATGGCTAATGGATAAAGCAGCATCAAGATCGGCGTGGAATAGGCGATAATTTGATCGAGCCCAAAATTGGCAATCAGAAAAGCACCAATAGTTGTGATCGGAAGAAAGAAATGATAGCCCAGTTTCGGAAAGCGATGTCCCAAATCCTGTGAAAAAGAGGTGACCAGACCAATGGCGGTGGTTAAGCAAGCCAGCAGCGTCATCGCTCCGAGCAAGGCAGTACCTATAAGGCCGGTGTAATGCGTCATAATTTGATTAAACGCGGTGCCGCCATTTGCGGTGATCTTAGAAAAGCCGAGACTAATGGCCCCTAACATAATCAGCAGGATATAGATGAGTGCTTCAAGTCCCATTGCCAATGAGCCAACCTTGGCAACGGCTTTAGCCCGACTGGAAGCATGATGTAATCCCATCAATTTCAGCGCGGTAATGATGGTAACGCCAAAGCCCAACCCGGCAAGTGCGTCCATCGTGTTGTAGCCTTGTAAGAAACCATTGGTGAGATTGCCGGTGATAAGTTTTGCATTGGCAGTGAAGCTAATAGCTCGAATGTCGCCTTTAATTAACAAGGCCCAGAAGAAAATAATGGCCAGTAAAAGCAACAATAGCGGATTCAGCAGCTTACCGATGTAGGTCGTGATTTTACTTTCATTGCGGGCAAGCAGAAATGTTATCAAAAAGAAAATAAACGAAAAAATCAACAAACCGATTTGCTGCTGCCCCTTGTTTAGAAAGGGTGCGATACCAATAGCGTAAGTAACAGTGGCGGTTCTTGGCGAAGCAATTAGCAATCCGAGACTGGCATGGGTGGCAAGCAGGAAGAATAAGGCGAATCCATGGCCTGCTGGACGAGCGAGATCGTACATACTACTCGCACGGGTAAGACTAATGGCCATGATGGATAGCAGCGGCAGTAAAACGGCCGATAGTAAGAACCCGATGGCAGCCGGTAGCCAAGCCGCTCCGGCTAGCTGCCCCATATGAATCGGGAAGATTAAATTTCCGGCTCCAAAGAACATGCCGAATAACAAAGAACCGAGTGTGAGGTATTGACGTTTGGTGAGCTTAGCTTGAGTTGACATTGTAGATCCCTCCATGTTTATAAAATCACTGCGACACTGAATGCTGACTGTCGGGTATTTTTTCCATAAGAAAAGCCCTTAACAGTCAGAACTGTTAAGGGCGCGGATCACGCTGTACCACCTTACTTTACCGCCAACGTCACCGAAAGCGGTCTCGCCGCGTACGGCCTGATTCGGCGATACGCGATTGCTGTAATGGGCGCAATCCCAGCCATTACTTCCGAAGTCGCAATGGCAACTCGTAGACTACTTTCCACTAGATAATCAGAGGTCTCTTCCCACCAACCGAGACTCGCTGACACTGACAATCTAGGTACTCTTCTACTCATCGTTTTTGAAAATCTGTTGAATTGATCTTTATTTTACGAAGAAGTGGGAAAAAGTCAAATACTTTTTTAAAAATATGAGTTAGTTTGATGAGAAATATGAGGGCTAATGGGGAAGCAGTACCCGTTAAAATGCCCATATAAAGGCAATGGTGCTGCTGACATCCAAACAGTTGGCTAGTCATTTTTCCTCATATCAATCATGACATGGCCTGAAGTTCACGATAGTCACGACTGGCTGAAAAAATCCCGCATTTAACCAATGAACAGAAAAAAGCCCTCTCGCTCACACATAGCGAAAGGACTTTCTGATTTTAGCTAATAAATTAGCCAACAACTTCAACTGTGGCTGTCATGACGCCAGCTGAAGGAATCTGTGAGTTAGGCATCGCGACATCCAGCTGATTAGGATTGCCGTTAGCAAAACTACCGGTGTCATTAACGGTTCGATACCAAACCGTGCCATCGGATAATGTAATCTTCAGGCGAGTCCCCTTTGGAAAGACGGAGAGATTAGCTGCGACACCATCGTAACCCATGCTTGAACCCAAGACGGCCGGATCATAGAAGCTTAACTTAAAGGTCCCTTTGTTAGTCGTGGTTTGGGTTGTGGTTGCACTAGCCGCAGCTGCACTTGCGCTAGCCGCCTGCTGGGCTGCTTGTGCCTGAGCCTGTTCCTGGGCAGCCTGTTGAGCAGCTGCCTGTTCTGCTGCAGCTTTTTCGGCTGCGGCTTTTTCAGCTGCAGCCTGTTCCTCGGCAGCCTTAGCAGCGGCCGCTTTTTGCTCAGCAATTTGATGCGCTGCTTCGGCGATATCGTTTGTGCCGACTGTGATGGTATTTTCTTTCTTCGGGTTGATCAGTGAATAAGTATCCGCTTGGTCAGCCTTTACTTCATTCTTTGCCTCGTTGCTTAACACAATTGACTTAGCTCTAACTTGACTATTGTCACTATCATTATTGGCGTGATCAGCGATGGCTTCTACTTTTTGTGAATGATTACTTGTCATTCCTAATAGAGGCGCCACACTGAGTAACGCGATGATGGATAATTTGATTTGCTTAGTAAAGATAAAAATTCACTCCTATATTTTGAATAGTCGTCATTTTGTTCCCCCGAGAACACAAACGAAGTATATAGGGATGGTGTGTCAATAAAATACCAGCATCATTACAAAAACATCTAAATTGGTAATATTGTTACGTGGATGTAACAAACGGAATGTTAAAAATTTTCGTAACAATCACTGAACTTTTCCGGAAAAAGTGGGCTCAACCCTTGAAGTTTCTGTGATTTGCGGCACTTTTCTACCATAATTTGTGAATTTTTGGAAAATTTTTGGGTGCCTAAACTTTCGTAAGTGGGAAAATGTTATGCTAACTTTATGTCTTCAAGTCAGCATTTGCGGACATGAAGAATGGGTGGTCAAGACCAAAGCTTGGTATTTGGTGGCTTGAGATGGATGGATTATTATTGATATTTTTTATTCATTATAATGTGCTCCCAGGTGCAGAGGACGCTTACACTCCGGTTTCTAACCGCGCCGGCTCGCGCTCACCATAACGCGCTCCCCGGCGCAGAAGTCTGCGTGTAAGGACCTAAAATGCAATGGCCAAAGCCCAGCCATCACGTTTTAGGCCGCTTACACTCCGACTTCTAACCGCGCCGGCTCGCGCTCAGCTTTAGTTAACGAGTTTTTCCATAATCAGGTATAATAAGACAAGACAGACGTAACCTATTATTTACAGGAACTTACAGGAGCTTAAATGGGGGAAGCGTCTATTTAAGGGAGGACTTGAATCGGTGGCAATGTATCGGGAGAAGCGGTTTGAAGAAATCAAGAAGCTGTTGGCAGCGCGTAATGAGCTCAGCATCGAAGATATTATGAAGGCTGTTGGCGTTTCTCGTGACACTGCTCGGCGCGATATCGTTGCCTTAGATGCTCAAGGTGTTGCCAGACGTACCCGTGGCGGTTTGGTGTCGTTGAATTTCGGCCACACGATTCCCAGTTATTCGACCCGCTTGAAACGTTTTTCTACCCAGAAAACCAAAATGGCCAAAGCAGCGTTATCGCTGATTAAGGCGGGCGGCGTTTACTTTATTGATGACTCAACCACGCTTTTGAAATTGTCACAATCGATTCATCATCCAGTCACGGTATATACGCATAGCTTGGACAACGCCATTGCCCTTTCAGTCGAAGAACGGGTTAATTTGCATTTGTTTGGCGGTAAGCTCGATCACCACGCACGGTTTTTCTTTGAGCCCACGATGCTGGAGACTTTGCGGCGAATTGCTTTTGATGCTGCGTTTATTGGCGCCACAGCGATTGCCGAAGATGGCGTGTATTTTTCTTATATGGAAGATGCTCAGGTCAAACAAGCGGCGGCGTTATCGGCACGGCAGGTGGTTGTAGTTTCCGAAACCGAAAAATTCCAGATACAGGCACCGTATCGCGGGTTGGAACTTGGACAGATTGATACACTGATTACTGATAAGAAATTAGCGCAAACGCAAAAGCAGTGGTTCCCGACTAAGACGGACTTCTTAATCGGTGATTAATACCAACTTAAGTAAAAAGGATTGATATGTATTCAATTTCAGCAAATAGGCTATCAACAGCGGACACGTCAGGAGGTGTCGCCATGGTAACGCCACTTGTGACGATCATTGTGCCGGTTTATAACCTTGAAAGCTATGTGGCGCATGGTTTAAAAAGCCTTTTAGCACAAACTTACTCCCACTTACAGATTATTGTGATCGATGATGCGTCAAGTGATCGCTCGCCGCAGATTGTGACCCGGTTTGCGCAACGGGATCGGCGCATTCAGGCCATCTTAAAGCCGGTGAACCAAGGTGTTTCGGCGGCACGTAATAGCGGACTGGAACAAGCTCGGGGTGAGTTGGTTGCGTTTATGGACGGAGATGACTGGTATGAACCGGACTTCATTGCCCATGCCGTTGATGTGATGACTCAGGGATGGGATCTCATTGCCATGCCGTTTTTCCGTGACGATCCCAATCCACGTCCGGTTCAAGAACATCTGCGTAAGGCGAAGCAATTGACAAGAAAAGGGCTCATCCGGCAGATGCTGCACCCCATTGGTTATATTCGCGGCTATTTATGGAACAAAGTGTTTCGGCGGGATGTGATTGAACGCCTGCAATTACGCTTTGATGAACAGATGTCCATTATGGAAGACGAGCTTTTTACCGCCACATATGTGATGGCAACGCGGCATTTTTTGTATACCGGACATCCGGCGTATCATCATGTCGTGCGACGGGATTCGGCCACTCAATCGTTAGGTGTTCTGGGGGCAATCCCGCAGCAGCTCTATGCGTTGTGGCGCATTCATCATGTGTTGCGCCATGCCCACCGCTACGAAAAGGGTACTAAAAAAGAAGCAATTAAAATTGACCATTAAAACAAAGGAGTATGGATGTTGACCGAGAATTTAATGACTTACCGAGAGCTCAAGCATAAGGCCAAAGAACAACTAAAGACCGGGACGAATCGCCGCGATTTGATGCTGGCTTATCTACTGCCGAGTTTGTTGCAGGCGGCAGCCTCGATTGTTGCTTATTTGGCGATTTTGGCGGTGATTCAGAGCTTCGGGGTAGAAAAAACACTGACAGATCCAAATGGCTTTCAAGCGTATTATATGCAAAGTGGCAACAACACCGGGACACTCAATACCATTCAAAGTCTGGTGAATACCATGCTGGTGCAAGGGGTTAACTTTGCGGTGCTGGATCTTGTCCGGCATCAGACGCGCGTTCATCCATTTCGTGCGGTATTGGGTCTTTTTAACGGCAAGTGGTTCTGGGGTTCGATTTCGCTATGGATCTTTACCTATTTCCTGACGCTTATCGGCTTTTCCTTCCTCGTTATTCCAGGTGTTTTGCTGATACTGGGATGGCGGCAGGCTTTTTGGGTTTTCAAAGACGGACATGAAGCAGATCAACGTTTCTCATCGATTTCGGCATTGATCGGCTCATGGCGGCTCATGCGCGGTTTTAAAGCTAATTTGCTCGGGTTGTACGTCTCGTTAATTGGCTGGTACTTGCTGGAAAATCTGACGTTCCACCTTTTTGACTGGGCGATTAATCCCTATCTTCAACTCGTGCACGCTAATTACTATGAGAATCGGCGTGCTTATAAAATGGCGGCGCAAGCGTAGTCCTTTTGGCGTGTCTTTTTAACCGCAGCGGCGTATACTGGCGGCGTCTAAGTTTATGAAGGAATCAGACAAGTGAGAAGGATGGGTGCTTTTACCATGGAAACAGAAGCATACATGACCTTGGCTGAAGTCAAAAGCCGGCAGTTGGCATTAAAACGGCAGGTACCACTTGATCAAGCGATTGCAGAGAATATTCAGAACTGGGCACAGTGGTTGTTGGACGAAGGGTTTGAAGGCAGTTATTTTACTGCCAAGCTAGAGGGGGCAGCTATTTTGATTCGTGATCTTAATGGACAGCTAGTTGCAACCATAACGACTGATGCGCCTAGTTATGTGACGGCGTTCAAGCAGGCTGATCGGATGACGATGCTCGCCATTCAAACGAAGCTTCGGCGTTTAATTGATCAGCACGGGCTAACCCTGTCGTGATTGAGCGCAGGTTGGCTGACGACTAAGGCTGAGAAAATTTCATGACAGAAAAGCAGCGATCAAAAAAATACCATCCGCCGTTACTGAAGTGAGTAACGACGGGTGGTACTTTTCGTGTATCTTATAAATCAAAAAATCTTCAAGCGATTTAGCGGCCAATAGCGCCAAACGACGACTGACTGAATTTTGGATTTATCAACGAATCCAAAGTCACGACTGTCATGCGAAACCAACCGATTATCCCCCATGACGAAATACTTGCCAGCAGGTACTTTTGCTGACTTAGTTGAAGATAGGGTTTTGATGTTGAAATCGTTGGTGAATTTAATCGTGGAGGAATCCAGCCCTTGTTGACTGGCCCATTGATTAATTTCCGTTCGTGCAAATTTGTGATTCAAGTAAGGCTCGGCAATGGCCTTTCCGTTGACGTAAAGCTTATCGTTTTTAGCGCTCACCGTGTCACCTGGCATGCCAATCACACGTTTAATATAGAGGGATTTTGGTCGATCAGGTGCATTTATTACGACAATATCGTTGCGTTTGGGCTGCATGACGCGAACGGAATAAAGCCGTTCGCCGTTTTCCAATGTCGGCTGCATTGACGTGCCTTGGACAACATCTTTGCTGACGACATATTTCATGAGCAGCTGGGTCGCAAAAAAGATGACGATGAAGAGCACAAGAAATTCGAGAATCGTTCTTAAGACGGAATGACTGTTATTTTTCACGATGGCACCTTCCGGTAGAGATTTACTTAAGTCTACCACAAGCCTTGTCGCCACGACTAAAAAGTTCGCTTGTCAATTAATCATATTTCGGGAAAAAAACGCTTTTTTCAGCTTGCCGGCAGAGATCGACAATCTGGGCATATTCCGCCAGTGTCAAACACCAACGATGCGGTAAGCTTGTGTACCCATAAGCTAACCCAGCCAAGCCGCCGGTTAATGCCGCAGCGGTGTCGGTTGCCCCACCAAGTGCAAGTGCGTGTAAGACGGCATCGTGATAATCCGGCCAAGTCGAAAGCGCATGCAACACCCGAACGAGCAGACTTAAAGGATCGGTTGCCGTAGCATCAAGTGAGGTGGGTGCCGCGAGCAGAGATTGAAATGAGTCAAAAACCGGTTGTTCCGCCTGCTTATTGGCAAAATAGTCGCCAGCCTTGGTGATACCGGTAGCGATGGCAGTTGGCAGGTCCGGGGCATCCGCGAGTAATTCGATGGCGATTTGGGTGTAAATAGCCGTTGCTACCATATTCTCCGGATCGGTGTTGGTGAGGGTGACAAAGTTTTGAAAGAGACGACTACCCTCTGCTTTTTTGAATAGATCTGTGTCAAATGTTTGATAAGCAAAAAAAGCAAATGGTAAAGCGCGGATCAATGCTCCTGGTTCGTTAGGCGCCGCCGCAGCTTTTCCAGTGGTCAAAGCAGTTGCCACACTAGGCCAAATATCGGGATTGCGTTTTCCATAAGGTGCGTGTTTTCCATTTTTAAACCACGCTTGGTAAGCAGCGATTAGCTTTGCCTGATCAAAGCCGGATTGTAAGGCGTCTAGGCCGGCAAGTGTGAGGCCGGTTTCATCGGAATACGTGCCGGCTGGTTGGTTGAAGGTGCCATAACCCTTCATGGTCGTGACTGGCGCAGCAGCCAGATCGGCCTGCGACTGCCCCTTAACCGGTAATCCCAAAGCGTCACCGATTGCAAACCCAACCGTTCCGTGAATCAAACGAGATTCCATGATCCCCATTTTTGCCATCTCCTTATCAAAATACTGGTTCATGCATGTCGCATTTCAAGCAGTTGTCACCACAAAAACCGCGATGAGGTAGTAAATACCACCGTCTATTTAATCGGCTGATGCAGTCATTATTTCTCCGGAGAAGCAGAAAATGCAAAAAATTTGCCTCGTTGTCAAACATCAACCGCTGTGATAGCCTAGCTAGCAGTAGCTATTTTCAGAAAGCTGCCGTGTTGAGTGCGTTGACGGCCGGTTTGAATTCGGCCTGAAAAGCATACTGGCAGCGAGATAATGGGCATGATGGGGCATCATAACAGTGTGCGGATGGTTTGAAAAGCCAAAACCGCGGCGAATGAGAGTACAAGCTTTTTTAAGATAGGCTTCAAATGATGGCGTCAGTAATGCTTGGCGGTTTTTATAGAAGGAGAATGAAATGAGTGTTTTAACCGTAACCGGGTTATCGCAGCGGTTTTTAGACAAGGTGTTGTATCAAGATGCCAGTTTTCAGGTGAATATTGAAGATCATCTCGGTGTGATTGGCCAAAATGGCGTCGGGAAAAGTACCTTAATCAAGATTTTGACTGGGGCCTTAACACCGGATGCGGGGAAGATTATCTGGCAAAAGCATCTTCATGTCGGCTATTTGGACCAGTATGCCAATTTGGTGCCGGGACAAACAGTTATTGAGTTTCTGCGGACCGCTTTCGATGAGCTTTATCGTAAAGAGACCAAGATGAACCAAATCTATGCCGATTATGCGGCTCACCCGGATGATGAGCTTTTAGCGAAGGCTGGTGAATTACAGCAAGAGCTTGAAGCCGGTGACTTTTATGAGCTCGAAACCACGATCCAGACAGTGGCAGAAGGCTTGGGCATCACGGCGATGGGGATGGATCATCCGGTTGATGCTTTGTCTGGCGGCCAACGCTCGAAACTAATCTTGGCGAAACTGTTATTGGAAAAGCCGGATATGTTATTACTGGATGAACCGACGAATTATCTGGATGTTTCGCACATCGCCTGGTTGACTGATTGGCTCCAGAACTTTGAAGGAGCCTTCATTGTGATCTCCCATGATTTTGACTTTCTCGAAAATGTGACCAATGCGGTATTGGATATTGAGTTTGGCCAAATCACCAAATATACAGGGACTTTAAAACAGGCTATGCGTCAAAAAGAAGCTGACCACGAGACGTATCTGAAGGCTTTTGCCAAACAGCAGGAGACGATCAAGAAAACCGAGGCCTTTATCCGCAAGTTCAAAGCCGGCACCCGCGCAACCATGGCTAAAAGTCGGGAAAAGCAATTAGCCCGTATGGATAAATTGA
The DNA here is from genome assembly GCF_055413445.1 of Lacticaseibacillus sp. 22. NCBI lineage: Bacteria > Bacillati > Bacillota > Bacilli > Lactobacillales > Lactobacillaceae > Lacticaseibacillus > Lacticaseibacillus sp. 22. The sequence goes on from NZ_JBVAYD010000015.1 coordinate 64,223, forward strand.
CACCCCCGGGTACGCGAGCAAAGGCGCATTTAGCCTTTCCGTATATGCCGGTTAACCGCCAAATGCTAGTGGACGTTAACGATCTAGTCGTCGGATATGATAAGCCTTTGTTGCAGCCGATTAATTTTTCGGTGGCTAAGGATCAGGTGATTGCATTTGAAGGCTTTAACGGTGTTGGTAAGTCAACCTTATTGAAGACGATTCTCGGTTTGTTGCCAGCACTGGGTGGTAGTGTCGAGATTGCCGACAATGTCACTTTTGGCTATTACGAACAAGAACTGCACTGGGATCAGCCCAAGCAAAGTCCGGTTCAGTATTTGCAACAACGCTTTCCGGCCTTAACCCAAAAGACGGTACGCCAAGTGTTGTCACGAACCGCGTTGACAAGTGAGGAAGCCAATAATCCGCTAACGATGCTGTCAGGTGGCGAGCAAGCTAAAGTCAAATTGGCTGATCTCATGTTACAGACAACCAATATTTTGGTGATGGATGAACCAACGAATCATCTAGATGACGACACCAAAAATGCGCTGCGAACCGGACTGCAACAGTATCCCGGCGCCGTTTTACTCGTATCTCATGAAGCAGGCTTCTATGATCATTCCTGGGTCGACACAGTTGTCAATGTCGAACAATTTCAAGTCAAAGAATGATAGCGGACAAAGGCTAGTTACGATGATTAATGGCGGTGCAACAAGCTAGGACACCAAAATCAGACGACACCTGAGCGAATGCGATGGTGTCTTTTTATATACGCGCAATAAATGAACTGATCGGCGGGGGCACGCTTAATTCTTGGGATGCCACATCAATTGTGTATATGCATAGGTCAGGTGATCGGTTACCGGCATGTGCGGATTTTCATGACCGGTCAATGCTTTAGCCACACGTTCCGCCGCCTTGACGCCCACAGGTAAACCAAGTTCGGGCAGCATATCACTGACAGTCGTTTGCTCCTCTAGGTGGTAAGTCAGCGTGTGCGTTTCAAATGGAATTTGATGTAAGCTTAACCAATTTTGATAGCCGGCAACGCGACTTGGATCGGCTTGATAAGCGACCGGCATATCGTGGCCTAAAAGAGTTAGAGCGTGGCGAACCAAAGCATCATCTTGCTGTGTTTGAAAGTTCAGGATGACTGTTTTTCGCGCCAGAGCGTTTAAAAGTGATAACTCTTCCGGCAATAGCGTTGGCAGTTGACTGACAAAGACAAGATCAGCACTTGTCGATGAAACAAGTTGATGCCAATCATCGGTGAGATAAGTCATGCTTGTTTTTTTGTTGGCTTTCAATCGGGTTTTTGCATATGTAAGCATCGCCGAAGACCAGTCAATTAAGGTGAGGTGACGGACATACGGGGCCAATCGGATAGCAAAACGGCCGGTACCGGCAGCAAGGTCTATCAATGAGTCGGCTGGGAGCAACCCATTAGCGATCATCCAGGTAGTCACATCATGGGCAAGCGGTAGCCGGGAATCTTGTTCAGCGGCAGCATAGTCTGCGGCGAAGTGATTCCAAAAATCACGATCTTCCTGCATAAGAAAAGAGGTCTCCTTTTTTGAAAAACTTTTTTTAAAAAAGTTGTTGACTTGGGATGGGAAACTGCGTAGTATAGTACGAGTTGTCAGTCATAAAACATTTTAAGCCGCTCAGCGATTTAAAAAAAGATGTTGACAAAGAGTTGCCAATTTGATACTCTAATTAAGTTGTCGCTTGGCAACAAA